>DASSJP010000464.1:0-2819 GCA_035691165.1 Rubrobacter sp. | reverse complement strand
AGCAGGGTGCAGAACCTGACGAGAGCGGGTTAGAATGAGAACCAGCGGAAGCTGCTTCGGGGAGGTCCATGCCACTCAGCCTGGGACAGCAGCGCACCTGGGATCTACTGAGGAGGAGAGCCCCACCACCAGTTTGCAATGCAACTTCGCACTTGCAACGCGGTGGGCCAGAGGTGGGGCTGTCTCATCGACTGGTGGGACGGTACCGCTGAGGGACGGCTGTGTACAAGGTAAGACGAACTTCTTGCCGTAGAGGCCACAAGGAGGACCGGCGCATGCAGCAGGGCGGCGAAAATCAAGGGGTCAGACGTCCAGTGCCTCCCTTCGACGAGGAGACCGCGAGGCAGAAGGTCAGGGCGGCCCAGGACGCCTGGAATACTCGCCGACCCCGAGAAGGTGTCGCTGGCGTACACAGAGGACTCCAAGTGGCGCAACCGGGACGAGTTCTTCGAGGGGCGTGAGGCCATCAGGGAGTTCCTAGAGCGCAAGTGGGCTCGGGAGCTCGACTACCGCCTAGAGAAGAACCTGTGGTGCTTCACGGAGAATCGCATCGCGGTCAGGTTCGAGTATGAGAGCCACGACCCAGAGGGGCAATGGTGGAGAAGTCACGGTAATGAATTGTGGGAATTCGATGAGAACGGCCTCATGCGCCGCCGCGATGCATCGATCAACGACTACAAGATAGACGAGTCCGAGCGCCGCATCTTCTAGTGGCTTGATGGGCTGCCCCTGCGATACGGTCTGGGCGGGCCGCGGCTCGCTCGGCGGCCCACTCGAGCACCGAGCCATCGAGCTACTCCCGGCCCGCGGTTGATCCTTGTGTATCGCCGGTGAGCATCGGCTCGGGTGACGACCTGCGGTACCGGTGCGGGGACCGTGATTCACGGCGAATCCTGGCTGGGGCGTCGAAGTACTCCTCCCGAGCATGCGAGCCCGCCCATGCTGCCGACATCGGAAGGCGCTTTCTCAGAAAGTTGGCCGCGGCAGACTAAAGAATCAGGGTTGGCCCCCGATCTCCCTCAGGACTTGCTCGAACGCATCAGGTTGCACCTGTACACCGCCGTTGAATGGGTAGTCAAGGACGCCGATTACGTGCAGTACCAGGGAGACGAGTATCGCCAGGCCCGCGACGGCCACGGTGTGCATCCAGTCGGGCTCTATCCCGAAGAGATAGGTAAAGGTGACCATCAGCACTCCTCCGGATATGAGCACGACCCACACGATGTATGGTATGCCCTCGTTGACGGCGAGCAGGCGAAGCTCCCTGTCTGCTTCCAGGTCTTCCAGCACCGCCAACGATTCGTCAAATAGGCCGCTTTGGGCGTTCGTGTGAGGCTGGTAGTCTTGCACACTTCGGCTCAGTTCGTCGAGAAGCGCTTCTGCGCGCTCGCTCTGTTGACCCTGCTTCATCGCCGGCCACTCTTCCTCTAGCACACCTCTAGCATAGGAGACGGCCAGCCCTCGAACCCTGCTGCCCTCCGGCTCTGAGAACTTTCCGGCGAGGCGGTAGACCTGTTCCACGGCCACGGCCTCGCTCTTCGCCGTTTCGCGGGCCGTGTTGTATTGCTGCCACGTCAGGTAGAGAGCAAACCCGACCGAAACGCCGAACATGACGTAGACAGCGGCGTAGATCGTTCCGGTTGGGGTGTTATTCCGTTCCCTGAGTGGAAAAGGGATCAATCGCCGTACCACCATCAACCCGGCTACGGCTGTCACGGCCGAGGCCACGACGATCAAGAGGCCGTAGAACATTGTAGTGAGCACAGGTTCGCCTTCCTTCCCGCTGCCGTGCACCTCCGCAAAGGAGCAAGCTAAGGCCTGATCGCCTTAAATGCAACCCCGGACGACTCCTTTACAGCGAAGACCTTCTGTTACTGTGTCCACCGAATCATTACTCTTTTTTCAGGATGCCCGAATCTTTCCGTATAGCTACTCCAAGCGGAAACGCTCCGCTGAGGAAGCTTGAAAGATGAGAGTCAAACTTGATATGGGGGATAGGAATCGCCCACGGCCCGGAACACCGCTCGGTGATCTCTGCACTCACCGTAGCTTGGATCATGGGTCCGATCTTGTTTGTGGCGACCTTCGCCCTGGCAGTATCGTTCGACGCGTTGCCGCACTCATAGGGAGGATTGGTGCAGCGGGTGACGCTTGCGGTGTGGTTCCTCTGCACGCTGGTACTCGCGCTCAGACTGCTGCGCCTCGCGAGAACCGCCGATGCGCTGAGCCGAACGACCAATCCGGCTCTGTGCCCCTTGCACTACACAGTCATCATACAGCTGGCGTTGAGCAGGAAGGAGGCTGGGAGATACTCCCCCAGCCTCCTGTTGCAGACTCCTCGTGCTTACTACTCTCCCGGTGCCCTGAAAGGCGTACCCCCCGCCCTGCGCATTATCTCCATGCCCTCCTCGGCACTGAAGAGCGGGGTGGTCTTCGTCGCCCTCAGGTGCCCGCGCCTGGATGCAGCCAGCACAGCAGCTCCGGCACTAGCGTCGTCCGGAGCCTCATAGATGAGCAATCCGTCAAAGTCGCCCATGCTCAGGTACCAACCGATCAGCCGCCCTCCCATGCTCTCTGTTAGCTCGCGCACGGGTGCGCTCCTGTCTTGTGGGTTGTCGAGGAGGGCTGCCCAGGCCTCCGGGGTGTAGGCGAACTGCGTCATGTAGAGTGGCATTGCGTCGTGTCCTCCTTCCTCCCGCTAGCACTATTACCAGCAGGGGTTCTAGTCCTTTGCACCATGAGCATGATAGCGTTTGTGTGCTCTCGCCTCTATTCACCCCGGTGTGGGTAGCCCAATATCAGGGAAAATGCCTATATAC
>DASSJP010000463.1:0-5510 GCA_035691165.1 Rubrobacter sp. | reverse complement strand
GGTTGAATGATCCCTAACTGAAGCATGGTTGGAAGGTCCTCGCGCGTAGCCCAGTGCTCGACCAGCTTGCCGTCCTCAACACGGAACCAGTGGCTCTGGCGGGCCGAGAAGCGCATCCCGGTCGGTGGCACGACGCCGTTTAGCGGTCCGAGGTTCGTGCCCTCGGAGAGAATACGGACGGCCACGGTATCCCCCTCCGCGATCATTGCTTCGATAGTCATGTGCAGATCGGGGAACTGCGCCAGCAACCATTCCGCTGTCGCACGCATGGCCTGGGGTCCGTTCACCCTTCCTGGAGCAGACTGTGCAAAAGGCGCGACCGCGTGCTCGACGAAATCTTCCGCCATGATCTCTTCACAGACTTCCAGATTCTTTCGGTTGAAGATCTCCTCGAAGTGGCGCCGAACGAGGTCCTTGCTTGCCTCCGACATGGCTCCTCCTCAGATAGTACGTCGCGAGCATGTCCGTAAGTTTCTGACCGACACCTGATGGCCGTATCTCCCACCGTCCTCGCATGGACTGTAGCCGATGAAGATTCTTCCCGTTATCCGGTGTAGCGGCGAGATGGCGGGTTCATACCAAGCACTAGACTATCGGGTCGCCCCGCTTCTCGAATATGCGGAAGGTCCCCGTGCCGAGCGCCACGAGATTGTCCTCACCGTTTCGGACTCTGGCCTCGACGGTAGCGATACGGCGCGTACGGTGTACAACTTCCGCGGAGCATGTGATCCTACCCTCCCTCACACCTCCGAGGAATTTGACGTCGAGCCCGATGGTCGCCGTCCTGAGGCCAACGAGCGCGGCCACAGCGAGCCCCATGGCGTTGTCTATGAGCGAGGCGTAGACCCCACCGTGCAACGTCCCGTTGCCGTTGAGGTGGATGTCCTCGACATCTATGTAGCAGACGGCCTTACCTGGCTCGACCTCCTCGACCCTGCTCTTGATATGCCGCGAGAAAGTTACCTTCTCGTCGAAGTACCGCGCGAGGCGGGTCAGTTGCTCGTTGCTCAGGACCCCTACATCATCTGTCATCGAACGCTCCCTTCTGCGTGGTTCTGCGGCTACTTCCGGACCACCGGCCGGTTCGGGCATTCCGGTAACAGCGTACATATCCTTCCTCGTATAGCCAAGCGTCCGAAAAAGTGACCACGTAGCCGCCGGGCGCACCTACACCTCGGTCTCTTGTGCATCCAGAACTCGCTCCTCTGACGGGGCGGGCTCGTCGTCCACAGACAACTCCGCAAGTGTAACGGCGAAGATCGCGTAGATCAGGGGTTTCCCGAAAAGGCTGAACCCGCCCAGGGCGGCCTGTCCGGTGAAGAAATCCACCTGCGAGATGTCGTGGGAGGCCACTGACCAGTTGAGTACCGCGATACTGAAAAGCACGTAGCCGAGGTACAGCAGGATGCGGCTGACTCGCGGAAGGCCTCGGGAATCGTTATTGGCCCAGAAGCCGATCGTGAGGGCGTCCCATACGATGCCGAGGGCGATCATCCCGACCCCGGTGAACCCGAGGAACGGGCTGAATGGGTCCTCGATAAACCCCGTCTGTCGCATGAGGAGGGTGATCAGGACGAGCAGCAAGAGCCGCCTGGCCCTCTCCTCGGTGAGCCGGCCCCGCACTAGCCAGAAGAAAGCCACCGCGCTGAAGGTCACAACCCACCAGAAGTCCACCGGTTCGAGCCCGCTCCAGCCCAGGAAGCTCAACGGCCTGCCAGGGTTCGTGAGTTGTATCCAGAGCGCGTCGGTCCCGAGGATGCCTAGGTAGAGGGCCAGCGTCCGCCTTCCCCTTCGCGCGAACCAGAATGTTGCGAGTATGGTCACGACCGCCAGGAGCGTCTGCCAGTTGGCGTCCTGGGCGATGAGCCCGCTGCTGAACTCGAGCGCCCCGCTCAGACGCTCCATCTCCCCGAAACCGAGCCCCAGGAACAGGAGACTCAGAAGTCCAGCCAGCAGGGTGAAGACGATCTCGACGGCCTGCAATCCCAGGTAGGCTCCTATGAGCGGCATTGCGACCTTCTTCGCAACCTCCAGCAGCCGCTCCACCGAGACCCCTTCACCTTCATAGCGCCGGACCAACCACCAGACGGCCCCAACGGAGAAGGGGATCACGAATGCCCCCGCGTAGGCCGCCGTTTGTTCCGCGAGAGAACTCCTCCCGACCCTGTCGGCGGTCTGCATAAATACGGAGACGAGCCTCCAGATCAGTAGCGCAAACAGGGCCACGTACAACACCCGCCGGCTCGTCCATGCCTCTGTCAGGCCCGAGGTCCAACTCGCCGTCCTGTGTACGAACTCGGCGATATCCACACCTATGAACAGCAGAAGCGGGATAACGAGCAGATCGAAGGTATAGAGCATGGTTGGCACGTTGGCCAGGACGCCGGGGATGCCGCTGATGCGCCACGCCTGGATCGCGTATACCTGGGAGATCCCGAAGGTCAGCGAGATGGATACGAGGAACACCCCGAACTCCAGCGCCGGGTCAGCCTTCGCGCGCCGCCGAATGAAGAAGAAGACGGGCACGAAGAGCAGCGCGGCCCAGGCCACCAGGCCACCGAGAATGCTTGACGTGGTACCCGCCGTCCAGACACCGGCAACCATCACATACAGCAGAAGAACCGCGAGCCTGACGACGCGCCTGGCGTGGAGTGCGCCGGCGAGCATGAAGCCCCACGCCACGGAGAGGATGAAGATCGTAAGCGGGATGAGGGTGAAGGGGACGAGCTCCCCGCGGCCTGTCGTCCCGCCGATCATGGGCAGAAGGGGGAAAGCCTTCCGCAAGGGCTCGTTGAAGAACAGCATGCCGACCCCGACGAAGAGGAGCAAGAACCCGATCCAGACCAGGCTCCTCGTGAGACGCGGAAGGTCGCCTATGCGTACCACGCCATCCTGCAGGTCTGCCACCACTAGCTTCCTGATCCCATCCAGGAACGTCGCCAGTGCCGTCCGGCCGAACGAGGTCGCGACGGCGTGCGGGGGTGGTGTGATACGCACCCTCCTGAGGCGGCTCACCGTCCGCCTGCCTCCTCCGGCGGCTCGAAGCCGAGCACGTACGTGCCCGCCCCGAGCACCAGCTTGTCCCCGATGAATGCCGGACGCTGGGCCAGGCTGGAGCTGTTCAGGTTCAGGCTGTAGTCGTTGGAACGGGCCACAACCTCCCCGCTCCCGGCGTCGAGAGCAAGAACTTCCCCGTTCTGGAGGGCGAACCACACGCGTCCTCCTTCCACCGTGACGTTCCCGAGCCGCGGAAACGGCGGTTCGTATCGCCAGAGTTCCTCGCCCGTATCGCTATCAAGCGAGATCACATCTCCTGAGAACGTGGGAACGATCACAGAGTCGCCGCTGACCCACAGCCGATCCGAGGGGTTTACGATCTCGCCTTCGAGCTCGGACCGCCAGAGCCGCTCGCCGCTCTTCGTGCCTACAGCAACTACGGAACCTGGCCCACCATCTTCACCGCCCGCGAAGAGGACGTCCCCCGACTCGCTGAGCGCCGGTCCCCCGCTTGCAGAGCTGCCGGTCTCCGCCCGCCAGAGGAGCCTGCCGGTCTCGAGGTCGAAAGCCGAGGCGGGGTTGGCGTAGACAGTCCGTCCCCTGACTACCACCCCTCCCGTGCCGGAGAGGAGAGCCTCCCAGAGCACCCTGCCTGTGCCGAGATCCAGGGCCCGCAGGGTGTGCTTATCCCCTGTCGAGGAGAGCCACAGCACCTTCTCCCCTGCAACTTCCGGAGGCCGGAAGCTCGTCCCGCCCTCGAGGTTCCACAGCGCCTCTCCGTCCGGCAGATGGACAGCATAAAGTACCTTCCCCGACGCGGCGAGCAGGGTGTCGCCGGCCACCGCCGGCTCCGAGGCGGGACCGCCCGAGGCGTTCTCAAGCCCGCCCACCATGCGCGCCTCCCCGCTTTCGACGTTCAGCAGGTATACGTTGTTGCCGGCGCCCAGCAATACCGCCTCGCCCCCGTAGCCGGTCGCGGTGTACTGCGGGACATCACCGGAGAAAGGTGGGTTGGAGAAAGCGTCGGCCCATACAGGCTCGATGGGCGCCGGGCCTGTGGGTGGACCTAGACGGACGACGGCGGCCTTATCCGTGGCAGCCCAGACGGCGCCGCCTCCTGCGGTCGGTCCCAGGGAGAAGGTCGGGTCCCCGTCGATGGGATTGCCTGCCACCGCGCCATCCCACCCCTCCATGCGCTTGCCATCGGGGTCCAGACGTTGGATATTGCCGTCGGAGCGCGCGACGATCAGACCGTCGCCGACGACGAGCGGCGGTCCGACATAAGAGCCGTTGGGGATCTCCCAGCGCTTCTTGCCCGTCTGGCGGTCGAAAGCGAGCAGGTCGTGGGAGTCGTCCACGACGAAGACCTTCGTATCGTTTACGGCTGGGGCTGTGCGCAATACGTCTCCCGGGGATGAGGACCAGATCTCCTTCCCCGTCCTCGCATCCAGGGCCGTAATCTCTCCGGAACGGCTCGCGACGTAAGCCATCCCATTATCCGCCGTGACCGGAGCCTCGACCGGACCCTTTGCGAGGTAGAGCCACTTCCGGTCTCCTGTCGAGGAGTCCAGGCCGTACACGGCTCCGTCGTCCGAGCCTATTACCACAACCCCTTCCGTTAGCGCCGGGGAGGAGACGACGGGGCCTCCTGTCTTCACCTTCCAGCGTTCCTCGCCGGTCCTCGCATCGAGCCCGTAGACGTTCCTGTTCTCGCTGCCGAAGACGACCGTATTCCCTGCGACGACGGGCCGGCTCGCCACGTTGTCCCCAGCCTCGAAGGCCCAGAGAAAGAGGCCGCGGGCGTCGAGGGCGTAGAGCTTCTTGTCTGTCGCGCCGAAATATATGCGCCCCGTCTCCGCGTCGAAGGCCGGCGGCCCATAGATGGTGCCGTCCGGGTGGAAGCTCCAGCGTACGGTGCCCGGGTTCTCCCCTGCATCGAGGGCGAGGAGGTCTCCCTCCTGGGCCGCAGCGAGCACCACGGGCGGGTCCGTAGGTACGAAGATCGGGGAGATGGTGCTCGCCGTCGACTCGCCTGAGGGCTTGAGGCGCCCGAAGTGGCCGAGCATCCAGTCCGCAGGGGCACCGGACATCTCCTCTCGAGGCGCAAGCGAGGCGGGCTGCATCCTGGCCTCACGTTCTCCCTGCACTCTATCGTTCGATACGACCATGTCGCGCCGGGCCATCTGGCCCGACCCGTCGAACTCCCTGGACTCGACAAGCCCGACGCCGGCGCAGTACTGGTCTTTATAAGTAGTCCTGGTATCGGGACTACCGGTCGGAGAGAGGATCATCCGCGTCTCTACGGAGAGGCAGTCGTCGAAGCTTCCAAGCTCGCCTTCGAAAGCGCCGGTTCCCACCACGCGGCCTTCCATCTCGTAATCCAGAGAGCCTGCCTTCCCCTGCGAGCTCCACCTCTCACCGGGCCCGAGATCCGCGGGCAGCAGAAGGGCGGGCTCGTCGAAGACGATGTCACTGCCACCGGCACCTTCGCGGGTCCCGAGCAGCAGCAGACC
>DASSJP010000462.1:0-6130 GCA_035691165.1 Rubrobacter sp. | reverse complement strand
GCGTCAAAGCCCGCTCCAGCTTCTCGGATTCCTCCACACCCGCGAGGTCGCTTACCAGGAAAGTCACGTCGGGCATTGGTCCTCCCTCCGGTCGGTTATAGCTTGTCGGCACTCTAACTAATCAGCCTCGCCTCGCATGGCGAAAGCCTCACCGTCGAGCGGTTCTCCACTCTAGTCGATGGTAGCGTTTTCGTCCGTTGGTCGCATCCTCGGCCTTTGCTGACAAGCCACCCGCAGGGCGGCGGGCTGACCTGCTGACAAGCTATTATTCCGCTGGCTGTTCCCTCGGCCTTACAGTGAGCGACAATTCTCTGTTGCCCCGCAGCACGCGTAGAGTGGCATCCTGGCCGATGGATGATGCGTCGAGCAGGTTCAGGAGATCGTCGTTCGAGTGGACGGGCTCTCCTTTCATCCCGACGATCACGTCTCCCGGTTTCACGCCGGCTCGCTCGGCAGGGCTGTTCGGGGCGATGCTCCTCACGCCAGCACCGCCCTCGAACTCGCGGCGTGGCTGGCGGCTCTCCACCACCACACCGAGGTAGGCGCGTCGCACCCGCCCCTCCGTCACGAGCGTGAACACCACGCGACGGAAGGTGCCGGAGACCGGCACGGCGAAGCCTATGCCCTGGGCGCCTCCGATGATGGCCGTGTTTATGCCGACGACCCGCGCGGAGGCGTCGGCCAGGGGGCCGCCCGAGTTACCGGGGTTGATCGCCGCGTCCGTCTGGATCACATTCTCGATAAGCCTGCCGCTCTCGCCCCTTATAGAACGTCCCAGGGCGCTGACCACCCCGGCCGTGACGCTCCGCTGGAATCCAAGCGGGTTCCCGATTGCGACGACGAGTTGCCCTACCACGAGATCCCCGGCGTCGCCGAGTGTGGCGACCGTCGGCTCCTCCTCGGTGTCGAAGCGGACGACGGCGAGATCGCTGGGCGGGTCGTCGCCGAGCACTTCGGCAGGTACAGATGACCCGTCTGAGAGCGTGACCTGGATATCGCCACCAGGGTTGCCCGCCCTCCGGCTGCGCAGGCCACGCACGACGTGGCTGTTGGTGACGGCGGTGGCGGAGATGCTGTCGGTGCCGAGTATGACGCCGCTCCCGCCGCCGCGTCCGTCCGGCAGGCCGACCGAGATCACTGCGGGCTCCAGTTTCTCCGTAACGTCCCGCACAGCCTGCGAGTAGGCGTCGAGCTCCAGGCTCTCCAGCCGCGAACTAGCCGAGAGGTTCTCGAAGATCTCCATCAGCTATTTGTACCGCACCGCGTGAGACAAGCCACCTGGAAGAACGGCCAGGGATCGTCCGGGTGAGAGAGGGGAGAGTATGCTAGCTTTCGCCGATGGAAACGTCCACTTCGCGACGTGCGAGATCGTGCGCGATCTGCCCATCCGCGATGCCTGAGTGAAGGGTCGCGGATTGAGCCGGCTGAGATCCCTGGATGCGCTCGTGCTTCTCTGTGGCGCTGTGGCGGCGATCATGCTCCTCTCGCTGAGAGGTGTCTTCCCTCCCGTCGCCTTCGCGGCCACACTCGTGCTCTTCACGGCGCCGGGATTGCTCCTGTCTCACTGGTATCTCAGGGACGAAGTATCGGGTGTTGCCCTCGTGCCCGTAGGGTTCGTGATCAGCACCGGCCTCTTCGGACTCCTTGGCGTGCCCGCCCTGATCCTGCACCTCAGCATCGATGTTTACCTGTGGGCTGCAGGAGCGGTGCTTGCCACCTCCCTCGCCGGTGCGGCGTGGAGGACGCTACGCATGAAAGCGCGCTCGGTGGACACTTCTGCGAATATCCCGTACGGCCCTTCGGCCGGCTGGTTGTGGGCGCCGTTCGTGCTGCTTGGTGGTGTTCTCGCCTTCGTGGGCATAAGGAGGGTGCCGAACAACTACGACGACGTGTGGGTCTATCTGTCGTGGGTGAAGGACTTCGCGGGCGCGGATAAGCTCGCGCTGCGCGACCCTTACTTCGGCGAGAAGCTGGCAGAGCTCTCCCGGGCCAAAGTCAACGGGTGGTTGCTGGAACAGGCCGCCCTCTCCCGCGTCTCGGGGATGGACACGATCGAACTCGTGCTCAGATACCTGACCCCGACTCTGGTAATAGTGGCCCTCTTGATGGTCTACGCCCTGTCCAGGACCCTGCTGAAAAACGAGCGGGCGGCGGTCCTCATCGCCTCGGTCTACGCCCTGTTTCACATAGTCTTTATCCAGCCTTCCGTACAGAACGTCGGGGTGGAGCTGGCGGCCCGTATCTCCGAGGACAAGTACGCCGCAAGGTTCCTGATCCTGCCCGTAACGCTACTCTTCGCCGTGCTCTTTATAGAGAGCCGAAAATGGAGATACCTTGGCTTCTTCGCGTTCTTCTGCTGGGCTGCGATAGCCGTGCATCCTTCTGTGCTCCCTGCCATCGGGTTGTGCATGCTCGGCTTCGGAGCGATGCACGTGGCCGCCAATCTGCGCCAAAGAGCGGCCTGGACGGATATGGGCGCCCTCGCGCTCGCGATGTGGAGTGTCGTCCTCGGGCCCGCGCTGTTGCTGTTTGCGGGCAGGTCTCCGGCTGCCGTGCTCTACTCCGCGGATATCAACGCCACACCTCCCCAAGTGCTCGAATACACCGTCTTCATAACCGAGAGCTGGAGGCATATCTACGAGCTAGGCGACGGCTACTACATAATGCACCCCTGGCTGATTCTGAACCCCGTGATCCTCTGTACCTACGTGCTCGGCGTTCCTTTCCTGCTGTTGAGGGTGAGAACGAGCGTCGCGTCCCAGCTCCTCCTCGGGGGCCTCGGCGTCGTGACCGTCGCGGTCTACGTGCCCCCCGTCGCCACATTTATAGGGGATGATCTCATCGTGCCCGGTCTCTTGTGGCGTCTCGCGTGGCCCATACCGCTCCTCACGCTACTGACGACTGGCTGGATGGCGTGGGAGGCATTGGGTTACGCCGAGGCGCGCTTGAGAGGGATCGGGCTCGGGCGCAGCGTTACCAGGGTCCTGCCGCTCGTGCTCGTAGTCCTCCTCACGGCCGCCGCCGCGCCGCCTTCCGTCGAGAAGGCCGTGGATCTGTATCGAAGATTCGACGTCGCCCGTACCTCCAACTACGATCCCGACCCCATCTATCCCTGGATCAGGGACAACATCAAAGATCCTGGTGTCCTGCTCGCGCGCGACAGCGCGAACAACGTCATCCCCGCGTACTCGACATCGCTGAACGTGGTGAGCCAGCGTGGCGAGGGTATGATCAGAGACCGCAATGAGCTTGAGAAGCTGGCAGGGTCCAATATCAATATCCCCCAACGCTACCTCGACGTGCACAGCTTCTTCTTCGGACCCACCCTGGATGAAGAGGCCTACGACATTCTGCGTCGCTACCACACGGATTACCTGATGGTCTACGCGGGCAGCCCGCTCGACGAGCGGCTGAAGACCCTGCCTGGCTTCTCCCCCGTGGACGATGCCCCCAGAGAGAAGTACAGTCTATATACGGTAGACCTCATGAAACTCGGCAAACCGGCGCGTGGGTCCGAGCGTCCCAGCGAGACCGCACCCCCGTAACCATGGCACCCGGGGAAGCCGACGAAAGGGTCGTCCGCAGGATCACGCTCAGAACCATATAATCTACGCCATGAGTCCTTCTCCAGACCTGCGTCTCTCGGCTGCGATACTCGCCGCCAGGTCTGCGCAGGTCGCGAGCCGGACGCTGAAGACGGGCGGGGGCTCGACGGTACCAGGGGTCGTGGCGCGGAAGGTTGACCCGAAAGTCCTGACGAAGCTCTCACAGCGGCTACGGCGTCATTCTGTGGCCATCACGGGCACCAACGGCAAGACCACCACGACCAGGATGGTGTCCAAAATTCTCCAGACTGCTGGCATAAGCGTCGTGAACAACTCGACGGGGGCGAACCTCGTTACCGGCGTGACCGCGGCGCTTGTCTCGGACGCGAATCTGGCCGGGGAGCCGTCTTCGGAGATGGGGCTCTTCGAGGTAGACGAGGCGAGTGCACCGAGGGTGGCCGCTGAGGCGGAGATCGAAATCCTCGCCGTCCTGAACCTCTTCAGGGATCAGCTCGACCGCTACGGGGAACTGGCCTATACGGGAAAGGTGATCTCCTCGGCTTTCGCGGACCTTCCGCCAGAAGGCGCTGTCGTCCTGAACGCGGACGACCCCCTCGTCGCGAGCCTCGGGCGCTCGGCGAGTAGGCCCGTCTTCTACGGGGTCGACGAGCCATCTCTGGATACAGGGCGTCTACAGCACATCGCTGACTCGAAGGACTGTCCCGTGTGCGGCACGCCCCTCGTCTACGAGACCGTGTACATGGGGCACGTCGGCGTCTACGACTGCTCCCGCTGCGACTTCTCGCGGCCCGAGCCAGCGTACCGCGCGAGCCGGGTCAGGCTCCGCGGGGCGAGGGGGGCTGAATTTCTTCTCTCGACCCCGAAGGGCGGTATGGCCGTGAGGATAGAGCTTCCCGGTCTCTACAACGTCTACAACGCCCTCGCCGCCGCCGCCGTGGCCGGGGAGTCGGGGGTCGGGCTCCCGGAGATCTCCCGCGGTCTGAGGGAGTTCGGGGGGGCTTTCGGGAGGGTCGAGCGGGTGAAAGCCGGGGACAGAGAGGCCTTCCTGTTGCTCATCAAGAACCCTGTCGGGTTCAACGAGATCCTGCGCACCTTCGTCACCGGCGCCGACGCCCGCAACGTCCTCATAGCCATAAACGACAACGACGCCGACGGCCGTGACGTCTCATGGCTCTGGGACGTGGACTTCGAGATGCTCGCCGAAGCGAGGGCGGAAGGCACGACCGAGAGCGCCCCCTTCACCGTGAGCGGCATCAGGGCCGCCGACATGGCCGTGCGACTCAAGTACGCGGAGCTCCCCGTGGGCCACGTCATCCCCGACCGCGAGGAGGCCATAAAGTTCGCGCTAGAGGCGACCCCGCCAGGCGAGACGCTCTACGTGCTCCCCACCTACACGGCCATGCTGGAGATCCGGAAGACCCTGAGCGAGATGGGCTATACGCATCCATTCTGGGAGGATAAATGAAGGCTACAGGCATCAGCTTTCAGGTAAAGATGGCGATAGGCACCTGAGGAGAGGCCCAAACAAGATGCGTCGAAAACGTATCGGAGACGCCAACAAGTTACTCTCAAACTGACTACCCGACGGCTGACGACTGAAAGGAGAATCGTTGAGACTAACCATCCACCACCTGTACGCGGACATGATGAACCTCTACGGCGACAGGGGAAACGTTATCTCCATCAAGAAGCGTTGCGAGTGGCGAGGCATCCCTGTCGAGGTGGTGGACGTTGGACTCGGTGAGAAGATAGCGCCGACCGGCTGCGACCTCTTCCTCTTCGGCGGTGGCCAGGATAGGGAGCAGGCCCTGCTTGCGGAGGATCTTTCGGGTTCGAAGGGCGCGGATCTGAGAGCTATCGCCGAGGACGGCGGCGTGGTCCTCGGGGTGTGCGGCGGCTACCAGCTCATGGGCCACTCCTACGAGACCCCTGAGGGCGAGAAGCTCCCCGGCGTCGGAGTTTTCGACCTGCATACCGAGCCGAGAAAACAGGACCAGGAGCGCCTGATCGGGAACGTGCTTGTTCGCGTCAGTTCCCCGGAGACAGGCGAGACGCGCGAGGTCGTGGGCTTCGAGAACCACGGCGGGCGAACCTACCTCGGCGAAGGCGTCAAGCCCCTCGGCGAGGTCGTTGTTGGTTACGGTAACAACGGCGAAGACGGCACCGAAGGGGCCCGTCGGCTCAACGCCTACGGCACTTACCTGCATGGCTCCCTGCTTCCCAAGAACCCTTGGCTCACGGACCAGTTGATCCTGAACGCCCTGCGCAGGGTGGACGAAGACTTCGAGCTCGAACCGCTCGACGACAGGGCGGAGAGTGGTGCCTTCGAGTCCATCGCGAGAAGGGTCAGGCGTGGGTAGTGATCTTGAAACAGGTTCTGGCTGATCGACGATAGTCTCCCGCCGTTTCCGGCGGAATAAAACTTTCAAAATCTAGTACATTTGGGGGATGCGTCCTTCACGGTGCCTTTAGTAAGCTCAGTTCGCGAGAGAACGAGCAACATGGCCTTGTTACGCGACTAACAGCAAGGTAGAGATGACCGCGAGGCACTCACGTTCGAAGTC
>DASSJP010000461.1:0-4841 GCA_035691165.1 Rubrobacter sp. | reverse complement strand
CACCCTGGCCCGAGTTCATCCCCAACCCAGCTCCTCATCGAAGCCGAAGTAGTGCGCGATCTCGTGTACCACCGTGACCCTGACCTGCTCCTCCAACTCGTCGGATTTGAAATCTCTCTCCAGCGGACCGCGGAAGATCGTGATCTTATCAGGCAGAAACCCGTAGTACCCGGCACCCCGCTCCGTGAGAGGCACACCCTCGTAAAGTCCATACAGCGTGTCGTCCGGACCATCCGCAACCAGCGGCGTCGAGTAATCGGGCCAGTCGTCTACCACTATGGCCACGTTGTCCAGAAGGCGCGAAAGCTCGGGAGGCAACCCTTCGAGCGCCCGCTCTACCAGCTCGTAAAAATCCAGAGTTCCTTTGTCCACGAGCGTCATTGTACTTCAGCGTCGAAACCTCGCCACGAAATCCGGTCATGCCTGCCGTGAGGTAGAGAGTCAACTACACTTGGATCGTGCAAACCACCCCGGATACCGAGATCAAGGCGCTTCTGGATCGCTTGACCGACGAGATTCGGCAGAGCCTGGACGGTTCGCTCGTCGGACTGTATGTTTACGGCTCTCTTGTTACCGGTGACTTCGAAAGAGATAGTAGCGACATCGACTTGCTTGCGGTTGTCAGCTCCGACATAGAGGGTGCGACCTTCGAGCGGTTGGAGAGAATGCACACGCGCTTTGTCGAGGACCATCCTGCGTGGAAAGATCGCATCGAAGTGGCTTACCTGTCCGCCCCTGCGCTCTGGAAGTTCAAGACGGAGACGAATAGCATGGCCGTCGTCAGCCCCGGCGAAGCGTTCCAACTGAAGGCGGCTGGAAGAGATTGGCTTATGAACTGGTACACGGTTCGCGAGGTCGGCATCATCCTCTACGGCCCGCCGCCCCACACCCTGATCCCTGAGATCTCGAAGGTGGAGTTCGTCGAGTCGGCGCGGGAACACGCCGAGGCATGGAAAGAGTGGGCGCATGAGATGCGCACCCCAGGGGCGCAGGCTTATGTCGTGCTCACTATGTGCAGGGCGCTGTATGCGCAAACGCATGGCGAACAAGTGTCGAAGAAGAAAGCGGCGCTGTGGGCGAAGGGGTATTTACCACAGTGGACTCCGTTAATCGAGCGGAGTTGGAACCGTCGGAGCGAGACGCGAGACGAAGAAACGGATGAGGAAGAGTTCCGCGAAACGCTGCGCTTTGTGCGCGACATTGCCGGTCGGGTCAGCCAGCCGGGAGAAGGTGGCAACACATAGGATAGTCTTCCTCGCCAAGCGGCGAGTACCTTCGGAAGTATGCCGCAAACGGAGCCGACTCTTCGGTGTGTTTTTTGTCACCGCAGATCCACCGGTGCGCAGACTCTATGGCCCAGATTGCGACGTTCACCACGCTTCGCCGGGTTGCGATTCGGCACGTTAGAATAACCGCTCCATCTGTGATCCAGCAGGAGGTTGGCTTATGAGTTTTCTATCGGGTTCGCGTCCGGGCCGTTGGATGGTTTGGATCTTGTATCGGGCTTTGAGTAGACCGCTGCCGGTGCCCCATGCGGCGGAGTGGATGATGATCCCCGAGCACTCCGTGGATCAGGTCCTCGAGACGGGGGCACTCCGCAGCCTCTACCCTCAGGACGTTCTCGAAGCAGCCCGCCGCATGGACCGCCAGCGCCGCGAGCACGACGAGCGTTACGCGAAAGAATCGTAGTAATCCCGCCTGGCAAGATGAAGGGCCGAAGCTTGTGGCTCCGGCCCTTCTCTCATTTCAGCCTTGGCCAGCGCCAGCTAGTGGAGGAAGATGCTCCCTCTACTAGCACGAGTTGGGTGGGCCCTGTGAAGTGGGCGGGATGGTTGTGCACCCACTCTGGAGGTCTTGCGGCTCGGGGCTCGTGTTAGTGGTGTTGCCTTGAGTATCCGTGGAAGTAGTCGATCCGACACCAGCCTGGTTGTTACCCGGACCCTCAAACGTCGTACACGTGACCGTTCCCTTGTCCTTGGTGCAGTTATCCGGCAGCGGAGCGGCGAACGCCGGGGCCAGCACCAACAGGGCTGCCACCACCAAAACAGTCATTCTCCTGATCATCTACAGGAAATATCCTTCCCATCCTCCCTGTATGCACGGCTAATGTGTCTCGCACGGAGAACAGGTTGCTGCGTCCTTGGATTCCTCTTCTCTCCCTTCCCCGCAGCAAGAAAGAATGGCCATCTCCTGCGGAGAGTAGCCGGTTGCGCCACTGACTCTGCTCGCCCTCGATAGGCTCCCATCTTGATTGCGGCGAGCTTCTTAGTCTCTACTTGGGGTAAGGTTTGTCCTTTCCCCGACCTCTATTATGGCAGCCGCTGTCGCCGTGCGCGTATGCCGAACGGCAAATTCTTGCGGTTCCTTGTTGTTGCTAAAGATTACAAGTCTTTTATCCAACCTAAGTAGTGCCCGCAGTGGCGCAGATCGCTATGGCTTTCACGCGCCAGGTGGCGTCGGACGGCAGCGCACCATCCTCGTAAGCGGCTACCGTGACCGAGGTACTGCCAGGTATCACGAAGTCCATGATGACGTGGGTAAATTCGTTCGAGGAGCCGCTCTTGCCGCCGAAAACGTCGAACCCTGTCCCGACAAGGACCTTGCCAGTGGGGCAACTCGCACTTACCTGCTTGGGGGAGCTGTTGTTCGTCGGGCTCTCCACCTCGATTCTCTGCAGGCCGTTGACCCCGATCTGGGTTACGTCCTGGCCGTCTATCTTGTCGGCGTCGAGGTTGGTCGCCTTGCCCGCCGCCGCATTGGCCACGAGCGGAGGTTGTCCGGATGCCACCTGCAGCCGTAATGCCGGTCCCGCTCCCTTCCTCAGTAGAGTGCTCACTGCCGTGGCCACGTTCTTCTTGCCCAATTTGAAAGGATCACCGTTAGCACCCAGGGCCGTCGAAGCCACCCCGAAGATGAGCGCCAGTATTACCGAGAGCCCTACGAGGAACACTGTGGCCCTCCCCACCCAAATTACCTTTGTTACTGCGGTCTTCATCTTGCTCAACCTCCTTGTTGCGGTGGGGTGGATCGTAGAGCGAATGCCCCGACCCACATAGGTATCATTTGTAGCGTACAACAGGAGTCGATCGAAGCACATCCCCCAAATGGGCTAGTTTTTGAGCACTCTTGGCGGACTTCCGAGAGGATCCCTAGAGGTTCCGCGTGGAAGTGGGGTGGTGCAGTTATCGGTGGTTGCCGCGCAGCGTTCCAAGCACGGCTGGGAGGACAGGATCGGCGCTGGCCAGGTGTGCGCCAACGTGCTCCAGGTTTTCGAGCGAGATGAACTCTGCCCTTGGGATCTCGCCCGCCGCACGTCGCGCCTGGTCGTGGAAGTCAACATCCCCGGCCCCCACGTAGATAAGGCATCGAACGTCCCAGGCGCCGAGGTCTTCGGAGATATCCCCTTCAGCCATTCCCGCGCTCCAGGCCGCGTCGATGGCAGCGGGGTCGTTGTCGAGCCACCGGGTCCGCAGCTCGTCTGGCAATTGGGTACCGGCAAACGACTCCAACGCTTCGACGAACGGCTCCAGGCTACCTTCCCTTCGCGATTCGGACACAGCCTGCGCAACGGCGCGCGCGAGCGGGCCGTCGGGGTTGATGGCGTAAGGCTGTTGGCCGCCGATCACCAATGAAACCACACGCTCGGGAGCATGTTCGCCGATGCCGAAGCCGAGTCGGCCTCCCCATGAATTGCCGATAAAGTGCGCGCGTTCGATGGCGAGCTCATCCAGGACTGCCACGGCATCCCCGACGCGCAGCGGCATCGCGTACGCCTCCACTTCGTGTGGCTTGTCGCTGCGGCCGAGACCGCGATGGTCCGCGTAGATCAGGCGGAACTCCTCAGGCAACCGCTGCAGCGCCCTGGCGACATGCGAGCCTCGTACCAGATCCACCCGATCGAGCAGTCCTCCATGCAGGACCACAGCGGCTCCATCACCGCCGTCATCCTCGAAGTACACCCGGCTTCCATCCAGCGCGTTACTCGCGTAAGGCATGACTATTCCTCTCACCTCCTTGTCCTCGTCGTACTCCTGCCAAGCACACCCTTATGTCCAGCCCAGGGGCGCCTGGAAAATGACTTCCACGCATACGGGTGAATGAGAATAGGGGCGGAACCTTTGAGAAAGTAGTTCCGCCCACTCGCTCTCCGCGTAACGCTGAACATGTCCACCCAGACAACCGGCTCGTCGCCCGCCACCCGAGCGTCGTGCCGGGGGCCGGTATGCTTCAGCCGGACCAGGCTCCTGCTCTGGGCCGTCGCCCGGCATGTAGACGACACGTGGTAGCCGGGTTCCGCTACTGGACTAACATTCTCCCGGGGAAGCGGGGGCTCTCCATCTCCCCTTTCGAGCAGGCGGGTTAGCATCCCGACTGTGCGAATGATGCTGAAGCAACAGGAGGTTGGTTCAGCTCTCGGCCTGCTGCGACCCGGGGACCGCGCCCATCTGCTGCATGGCTCCCAGCAGATCGTACTCGGGCCACTCCTCGACCATCTTGCCATTCTCGTCGAAGCGGTCGATGTTGATGCCCGTCATCTCGATATGCTTGCCGCTTCCAGGAACTCCGAAGAACTCACCCTGGTGGGTTCCCCTCACCGTGTAGCGGCTCACTACTTTATCCCCTTCGACTACCTGGTCTTCGACGGTGTAGGTGAGGTCGGGAACAGCGCTGCGGAAGTACTCGATCTCCCCTTTCATTGTGTCCGCTCCTCTTACCTCACCCGACTCGCTGTTGGGATCGTAGCAGACGAAATCAGGGTCGAGGACCTCGTCGATTATCTCTAACCTGCCCTGGCCGAAAGCCTCCTCCAATACACGACGCGCGATTTCCTTGTTCGCCTC
>DASSJP010000460.1:0-9477 GCA_035691165.1 Rubrobacter sp. | reverse complement strand
GCCAGGCCAGGCGCCGGCGCCGCAGAGGTAGAGGTTCTCGACGGGCGTGCGGTAGCCCGAGTAGCCGGGGACGGGGCGGCCCTCGAATATCCTCTCGGGTAGGATCTCTCCGTGGAAGATGTTGCCGCCCGTTATCCCGATTTTCTCCTCTATGTCCCGCGGACCAAGGACCTCGATGTGCTCGATCGCGTCAGGCAAATTCGGTGCGTACTCCGCGAAGGTCTCTATGATGCTCGCCCCGATCTCATGCCGCTTCTCATCCCACGTACCCTGGTCAAATTCGTAGGGTGCGTACTGGCAGAACAGGCTCATCGTGTGCTTGCCCCGCGGGGCGAGTCCATCCTCGGTGGCGCTCTGGATGTAGCCTTCCATAAACGGCTGTGCGGACGGCCGTCCCTTTTCGCAGTCCTCCCACGCCTTCTGCAGGTAGTCGATGGACGGGTTGATGATCACGGCGCCCGTGTGCTGCGGTCCGACCTCTTTGCCAGGCAACGAAGTGAAGTCAGGCAACTCCCCGAGTGCCAGCAGCACCTTCACCACCGAACCTCTTGTACCCGTACTCTTCACGCCCTCGACAAGCTCCTGGGGCAGGTGCTTCTCACCGACCATCCCGAGGAAGGTCCTGTGCGGGTCGGCATTCGAGAGGATCACGTCGGCCTCGAAAGAGCGTCCGTCTGCTAGGTGGACGCCGCGCGCCACACCGTCACGCACATCTATCTCAGCGACCTCGGCCTCCGTGAGGATCTCGGCTCCTTGCGCCTTCGCGGAAGAAGCGATGGCCCCCGCGACCGCGCCCATGCCGCCGCGGACGAAGCCCCAGGCGCCCTGATGGCCTTCCAGGTTGCCGATGATGTGATGGTACTTCACGTATGCGGTACCCGGGTTGCGGGGGCCTGCGTTCGTCCCGATCACACCCCCGACACAGAGAGGCGCCTTGACCTCCTCGGACTCGAAATATTCGTCCAATAACTCTGCGACGCTAGCACTGGTCAGCGTTTCAAAATCTTGCTCGCCCTGCGGACCGTCGAAGGCACGTTCTATCTCCTCGATAGTGGGGCTGGATCTTGTGAGGAGCGGGCGCATGCGGGCGATGATGCGGTCCCACATCGCCCAGTATTCGTCGTAGACTGCGGCGTCCTTCTCGGAGAACTTGCGGATCTGCTCCTTCGTCCTCGTGCCGTCGAGGAAGGAGAACAGGTGGCGACCGTCGGGGAAGGGGACGAAGTACTGAGGATCGAGTGGGCGCACGTCGTAGCCGTGGCGCTTCAGGTCGAGGTCCCGGATCACCTCTGGCAACAGCAGGCTGCACACGTAGGAGCAGGTCGAGATCCTGTATCCAGGCCAGGGCTCCTCGGTAACCGTCGCGCCACCGATAACGGCGCGCCGCTCCAGGACCAGAACGCGTTTGCCCGCCTTCGCAAGATACGCAGCCGAGATCAGACCGTTGTGTCCCGAGCCGACCACGATGGCGTCGTAACGGCCACTGTTTCGCCCGGACACTAGTAACGGCACAGCTCGACGGCCTCGTACAGACGCTCCTTCGCACCCGCGCGTAGTACAGGCCCGTGACTCGTGACGAACGTTGCGAAGTCCTCCAAGAATAGCTTCTGCGCCGGGCGCATCGCTTCCGCGGGGTTGGTGCGGAAGAACCTGCTCTTGCCTCTAGCGGCCATAATCTTCTCCTTTTACGGCGGTGGGAATCGAAAGCTCACGTTTAGAGATCGAACCCAGATACTCGTGCATCATCTGGATTGCGATGGAGCCTTCACCCACGGCCGATGCCACCCGCTTCACAGAGCGGTGTCGCACGTCGCCAGCGGCGAACACTCCTGGCATGCTTGTCTCCAGCAGCAGTGGAGGGCGATCCAGCGGCCATCCCGCGGGCAACCGGCCTTCACGCGTCAGGTCTTGTCCGGTCAGCACGAACCCGTGATCGTCGCGTTCGAGCGTGTCTGCCAACCATTCGGTACGCGGAACAGCCCCGATCAAGACGAACAGCGCCACCGCAGACACCGTCGTTCTCTCACCTGTGGAGACATCCTGTAGCGTGAGGCTATCGAGCCGGCCTTCGCCGTTGGCGGCGGCCACCCTCGTGCGCCTGCGAACGCTGATGTTGTGGGTGTTGTCGATCTCTTTGACGAGGTAGTCGGACATGCTCCTGGCCAGAGAATCCCCACGGACAAGGAGCGTGACCCTGGCAGCGAACCTGGACAGGTGGACTGCGGCCTGTCCTGCTGAGTTACCGGCTCCTACTACGAAGACGTCCTGTCCTTGCATGGCCTGTGACTCTGCGACCGCGGCGCCATAGAAGACGCCGGCCCCAACAAGCGCGTCTACTCCGTGAGCATCCAGCCGGCGGTAGGAGACGCCCGTGGCCACCAGCACGACACGGCTGGTGGCTTCGCTCCCGTCGGCGAGGGTTACGATGCGATGAGGTCCCGCTGCACGCAGTCCGATCGCCTCGTGGACGTAGACGAAGTCCGCGCCGAATAGTACGGCCTGCTCGGAGGCTCTACTTGCCAACTCAGCGCCGCTGACTCCCCTCGGGAAGCCCAGATAGTTGCGGATCAAAGACGTGGTACCAGCCTGGCCGCCGACGGCCTCGCGCTCGAGGATCAACGTTCGCAGGCCTTCTGACGCACCGTAGACGGCTGCGGCCAGCCCAGCCGGTCCCGCGCCTATTATGGCGACGTCGTAGACCTCTGCGCCGACACTGGTCTTCACTCCTACGGCGTCGGCGATCTCCTTGTTGGAGGGATCGACGAGGACTCGACCATCGTAAAACAGCACTACCGGAAGCAGGTTTGCATCGCAACCGGCTTCCCGGAGCAACCGGCTTCCTTCCTCCGATCCCGCCGTATAGAACCCGTAGGGTAAATTGTTGCGTTCGAGTAGATCTCTGAGTTCGTGGGAACGTGGCGACCACTGCGCTCCCACGACGCGGAGAAGCTCCAGTCGTGTGGAAGAAGTCGCCCTGGTCCATTCACTGAGTAGCTCCCCGATCTCGGGATAGAGTCGCTCTTCGGGTTCTCCCCACGGCTTGCCAAGGAAGTAGTCGATCTGGCCGAGCGTCATCGCCCGCAAGAGGGGGGACGTCGCGCTGGTGTCACCGTAGGCGGTAAGCAGAACCCGCCTGGCGGTCGGATGCAGTCTATGTGCCCGGACGAGGAACTCCACGCCGGTCAGTTCCGGCATCCACTGGTCTGCGATCAGGAGTGCGACCTGCTCGCCCTTCGCTTCGAGCTGCTCGAGCGTCTCGAGTGCCTCGCCCGGCAAGCTATTGGCGATGACCCGGTAGTCGGACCCGTAGCGCCTGAGTAGCTCGCGCTCGATCTTTTCGAGGCTGTCCGGATCGTCGTCTACGGCGAAGAGCACAGGCTTGAGAAGGTCTTCCGTGTTCACGCGATCAACCCATCACGCTACATCGTCCTCTGGCCCGGATCGTCGTCCCTTCCGTACGGGTACCACCACTCCTTCTTCTCTACCTTCGGGTCGATGTGGACGTGCTTTGACTCCTGGAAGGCTTCGAGGCCCTCGCGGCCTAGCTCGCGCCCGATGCCGCTGCCCTTCTGGCCGCCGAACGGTGCTGCGTCGTTGTCCGTCAAAGGATCGTTGATCCAGACGGTCCCTGCCCGTATTTCGCGCATGCACCTGAGCATCTTCTCGAAGTCCCGCGTGTAGACGTTGGCCCCTAGCCCGTAAGGCACGGAGTTGGCCTGCTCTATGGCCTCGTCCAGGCTGTCTACCCTGACTATGGGTACGACCGGACCGAAGGTCTCCTCACGCATCACCCTCATCGACGGCTCGACCCCGACGAGCACGGTCGGCCTGTAGAAGAAGCCCCTCTCGCCGTAGCGTTCGCCGCCCGTGACGAGCGTCGCGCCACCGCGTATCGCCTCGCCGACATGACGCTCGACCTTCTGGCGGCCCTTCGCGTTGACCATCGGACCTATGTCCGTCGAGCGGTCCATAGGGTCCCCGACGTTCAGGGACTCGACGAACTCCTTCGACGCCTCTACGAAGTCGTCCGCTATTTTCTTCTCCACGTAGAACCGCTCGGAGGAGGTACAGACCTGCCCGGCATTCAGGCACGCGGCCCATACGGCGCCCTGGGCCGCAACCTCGACGTCCACATCGTCGCAGATAATGAAAGGATCCTTCCCGCCTAGCTCCAGGTTCGCCCGGATCAGGCGCTCAGCAGCCGCGACGCCGACCTTCCGGCCCGTCTCCTGGCTGCCCGTGAACGCCACCATGTCCACGCCCTGGTGCCTGACCAGCATCTCTCCGACATCGCCAGCACCGTAGACGACCTGGAAGAGTCCTTCCGGGAGACCTTCGATCAACTCCGCCATACGACGCGTCGCGAGTGGAGTCTCCTCCGATGGTTTCAGGATCACGGCGTTCCCTGCGGCGAGGGCGGGGGCGACCTTCCAGGCTGCGAGAAGGAGCGGGTAGTTCCAGGGGACGATGCAGGCGACGGTGCCGACGGGTTCCCTTATTACCAGCGCGAGTTGCTGGGGTTCTATGGGGGCGGGGAGGTAGCCGACGTTGTCGCGGGCGATCTCCCCATAGTAGTCGAAACAGGCCGCCGTCCACGTTACCTCGTCGTGGTTCTCGATATACGGCTTGCCGCCCTCGCGGGTCATGATCTCCGCAAGCTCATCGGCGTGATCGCGTAGGGAGCGTGAGATCTCGTGGAACACCTCGGCCCTGTCGAGCCCCGCGAAAGCGCGCCATTCCTCGAAGCCTTGCTTCGCCCTCTCCGCGGCCCGGTCGAGGTCTTCGCGGGACGAAGCCTCTATCTCCTCTATGCTCTCTTCGGTCGCAGGGTTTACGACGTTCAGGCGGCCGTTCTCGGGCATGGTCTAGGCGTCCTCCCTGCTGGTCAGGAAGCGGCTTCCGCCCAGGATCAGGATCATCGTCGTTACCATCACGACCGTCGAGAGCGCATTGATCACGGGGCTGACGCCGAATTTGATCATCGAGTAGATCTTGAGTGGCAGCGTGCTCGACCCGACTCCGGAGACGAAGAAGGTTATTACGAAGTCGTCGAAGGAGAGCGTGAACGCCAGGAGGGCCCCGGCCATTACCCCGGGCAGGATGAGCGGGAGCGTGACCCGCAAGAACGTCTGGACAGGGCTCGCCCCGAGGTCCTGGGCCGCCTCCTCGATGGAGCGGTCCATCCCCGAGAGCCTCGCCCGCACGACTATCGTCACGAACGAGATGCAGAAAGCCACGTGCGCGATGATGATCGTCACGATGCCGAGCGGGATCGTGGCGGCGACGAAGAATACCAGCAGGCTCACCCCGACAACTATCTCGGGCATCACGGTCGCCGCGTAGATCGCCGAGTCGGCGAACGTCTTGCCCCTGAAGGTGTGGCGTGAGAGCGCGAGCGCCGTGAGCGTGCCTATGACGGTGGCGATGGCCGTGGCCGTCAGGCCCACGGTGAGCGAGAGCTTGAACGCGTTCAGAACCGAGCTGTCCCTTACCAGCTCTCCGTACCACTGGGTCGAGAATCCGGTCCACACCTGGGTGTTCTTGGTCGAGTTGAATGAGAAGAAGATCAGAACCATAATCGGGGCGTAGAGGAACAGGTAGACGAGGCCGGCGAACATGAGCAGGGCCCGGTCAGGGATCTTGCCGAGGCCCCTATAGATGGGTCCGCCCTTCGAATCACCCACGGCCTACACCCCCTCCAGCTTCTCGGTCCCGACCTTGCGGACGTAGAACATTATCGCCCCGACCAGCAACACAGCGAGCATCACAGCGAGTGCGCTTCCGAAGGCCCAGTCGCGGGCGCTTAGGAACTGGCTCTGGATCAGGTTGCCCACCATCACTGTCCGCGCCCCGCCGAGCAAGTTCGGGATAACGAACTCCCCCGCAGAAGGGATAAAGACCAGGATGCTCCCTGCTATGACCCCTGGCATGCTCAAGGGGAACGTGACGCGCCAGAAGGTGTGCCAGCGGCTCGCCCCGAGGTCCTGGGCCGCCTCCTTCAGGCGCCTGTCGAACTTCTCGAGCGCTGCGTAGAGCGGCAGGATCATGAAGGGCAGATACGAGTAGACCATGCCCATCGTCACGGCCTGCGGGGTGAAGATGAGGAGCAAGGGATGGTCCGTGATCCCGAGGAACTGCAACGTCCGGTTGGCGATCCCGTTGCCGTTCAGGATGACGACCCAGGCGTACGCCCGCAAGAGCAGGCTGGTCCAGAACGGGATCATGACGAGCAGGATGAGGATGTTCTTGTATCTACCGCCCTTGAAGGTGATGAAGTATGCCAGGGGATAACCGAGCAAGAGACACAGGAACGTGTTGGTGAGCGCGATGACGAGCGTGCGGACTATGATCTCCAGATAGAGGGGGTCGAAGACCTTGAGGTAGTTGCCCGGGTTGAAACCGAGCGTTATGCCGCCGTAGACGCCGCTTGTCCCGAACGAATAGGCCAGGATGAGGAGCAGAGGCACGAGAAAGAAGAGTCCGAGCCATATGGTGACAGGCGTGAGCAATCCCGCCAGCCTCAAAGTCCAGCCGCGGCCTCCTTTCCCCATGTTAGGAACTCTTTACCGAGGTGAAGAGGGTCGAGTAAGTTCGGGTCGCCTTCCCCACGTCCTCGATGACCTGCAGCCGTTTGAAAACGCTTGAGTCCAGCGTGTATCCGGGCAGCTTCTTGAGCGCGCTGGCGATCATCGGGAGGGCAGCCTCGTTCGGCGTGTTGTAGTAGGTGTAGTTCGAGAGCGCCGCCCCCGCCTTGGCCCCGAGGATGTAGTTTATGAACTTGTGGGCATTTTCGGGGTGCTCGGCGCCTTTCGGGATCGCCATGTTGTCCGTCCATTGCGTCGCCGCAGGCTCGGGGATGATGTAGTCGAGGTCGTCGTGGGAGGACATGGCGAGGAAGGCGTCCCCCGAGAAGACGTGCCCGAGCAGGAGGTCGCCGTTTATGACCAATGGCCTGTTCTGCGTCGAGTCGAAGTAGCCGCGCAGGAGAGGCTTCTGCTTTATGAGCTCGGCCTCCGCCTCGTCTAGCTGCTCCTGGTCCTTGGTGTTCACGGAGTAGCCCAGCTTGTAGAGGGCCGCGCCCGGGGTCTCCCGTTCGTCGTTGAGCATGCCGATCTTACCCTTGTTGGCAGGGTCCCACATCGGCTCCCAGCTGGGTTCGAGCGTCCCTAGCTCTTTCTTGTTGTAGAGGATGCCCGTGGTGCCCCACTGGTAGGGCACGCTGTACTTGTTGTCAGGGTCGTAGGGGAGGCCCTTGTAGTTATCGCCGACGTTCTTGAAGTTCGGGATCTTGGACATGTCCAGCGGCTCGAGGATGTGGCTCTTGATCATGACCGAGACCATGTAGTCAGAAGGGACGATGACGTCGTAGCCTGTGCCCCCTGCCTGCAGCTTGGCCAGAAGATCCTCGTTGGAGGAAAAGAAGTCCTGCGTGACCTGGATTCCTGTCTGTTTCTCGAAGTCCGGGATGGTGCTCTTGGCTACGTAATCAGCCCAGTTGTAGAGGTTGAGTTGTTTCTCTTCGGGGCCGCCACCACCGCCACCGCCGCTGCTCTTCGCCGTCGTGTTCGGCTGGCAGGCGAGCACTGAGAGCGTGGAGCCAGCGACGCCCGCCGCGCCCATCGCCCTCAGGAAATCGCCCCGCGAGATCCTCTTTAATCTACCCATGGCTAACCTCCTAGTATCAAGCAGTTACGGGCGTCCCAGGCCACAGGTACCTCTTCGCCCACATCGGGGTTTTCGTCCTCGCGGGTGTTCTGCTGGTAGAGCACCAGCTTCTCGCCGCCGGGAAGCTCTGCTATGTACTGGGTGCTGACACCGAGGTAGACGATCTGCCTGATCCTGGCTTTGCTCGCGTTGTCGCCTTCGCTACCGAAACGGACCTTCTCGGGCCTGACGGCGGCGTGCGCCTCGGCCCCGACTTCCACGGCAACTTCCCCTGCGGTGGCCTCAACCTTCTCGCCCGACGGGGTGCTCAACGTTGCCCGTCCGCCTTTAATGGCCTCGACCGTGCCCGAGAACACGTTCGTCTGGCCGATGAAGTCTGCGACGAAGCGGTTCCTGGGGAGCTCGTAGAGGGTGGGAGGGTCTGCGACCTGCTGCACCTTCCCCTCGTTCATCACCGCGATCCTGTCGCTCATCGTGAGCGCCTCCTCCTGATCGTGGGTGACGTAGATGAAGGTGATACCAACCTCGTGCTGCAAGTCCTTGAGGTAGAGTTGCATCTCTTTCCTGAGCTTGAGGTCGAGCGCCCCCAGGGGCTCGTCCAGAAGCAGCACCTTCGGCCTGTTTACGAGAGCCCTTGCGAGCGCGACCCTCTGCTGCTGACCGCCCGAGAGCATGCTCGGCTTGCGCTTCTCGAAGCCGGAGAGTTGCACCATCTCGCAGGCGTCGGTGACCCTCTTGTGCAACTCCTCCCCCTTGACGCCGCTTCTCCTGAGTCCGAAGGCCACGTTGTCGAAGACGTTGAGGTGGGGGAAGATGGCGTACGACTGGAAGACGGTGTTGACGGGTCTCCGGTAGGGAGGAACGCCGCGCACGGGATCTCCATCCACGGAGATGCCTCCCTCCGTCGGCTCTTCGAAGCCGGCGATCATGCGCAGCGTCGTGGTCTTGCCGCACCCGCTCGGGCCGAGCAGCGAGAAGAACTCGCCCTCGTAGATGTCGAGCGAGAGGTCGTCAACCGCTACGAACTCCCCGAAGCGCTTGGTGACGCCCGACAACTCCACGGCGACTGTTCGCTCCACGTCCTGCCCGGCGTCTTCAGGCGGACGCTCCTTGATACGCCGCTCTTCCACTTTCAGCCTCCTGTAGCGTCTATAAGGGTCTTCTCCGTTCGAAAGTACTCAGGGGAGTAGGCCCGCTTATCCACGTGAGGTCTTTTGTCCCCGCACCCTCTGATCGCACGATGAATATTCTGTTGTTCACTCATCTCCTCCTGCCGTGAGATTGTACCGCCGGAAAGTCACTTCAGTGTCTTCCGAGTCGCTCTGCAAGGGTCTTGCCGGTCGGGGGC
This sequence comes from Rubrobacter sp., assembly GCA_035691165.1. Taxonomy (GTDB): domain Bacteria; phylum Actinomycetota; class Rubrobacteria; order Rubrobacterales; family Rubrobacteraceae; genus Rubrobacter_D. The sequence goes on along the minus strand of DASSJP010000460.1, from coordinate 464 downwards.
TCTCCCGTCCGCTCGGCGTGATCGTCCACCTTCATCAGGCCGCGCTGCACGTACCTGGCGCCCAACCAGCGCAGGGGTTCCGGCTCCCAGGCACGCGACTCGTGGTTGACGGTGGGCAGGCTGGTTATGGAGGTCCGGCGGCCGAGGATGAGATCGGCCAGTGTCCTGCCCGAGAGGTTGGCCGTGGCGACTCCCTGTCCCGTGTACCCTCGCGCTGTCGCGACCCCGCCCGCAGGGTCGTAGGACATGGTCGGCATCCAATCTCGGGGTACGGCTAGCGGTCCTCCCCACGCATGGGTGAACCTTGACCCTTCGAGGGCCGGGAACCACTCTCTCGCCATACTGCGCAGCATCTCATGTGTGGGCTCGTGCCTGTCGTACTCGTCTTCTATGCGCGCGCCGTAGTGGTAAGGGGCGCCGCGGCCCCCGAATAGTATGCGCCCATCCGCAGTGCGCGAGAGGTA
>DASSJP010000459.1:0-10748 GCA_035691165.1 Rubrobacter sp. | reverse complement strand
GTGTCTCAGGGACGTTATAGGTTCCTACTATCGGGCTCGCTATCCACGAGGTGTGTAGTCCGGCGCGGCTAGTATCTGGCCGGCACCTGCACGGAGGCCAGGCCGTCCTGGCGCTCTTCTTCGGCCTGGAGCAGCCTGTTCAGGGACTCGACCGCGACCTCGAGCTGGGCGCGGCGGGGTTCGGTGGTGGTGAGGTACCTCTGCAGGAAGTTGCCCACGGCTATCGAGGGGCGGGTCTTGCCGAAGACAAACCAGGCTTCAGAGATAAGGATGAACTGAAGGACGGCGTAGCCCCACCAGGCTATCAGAGGGTCGAGAAGGGCGGCAATGATAATGTAGAGCAGGATGTTCGTCCCGCAGCGGGGATGGATCCGGCTGCTATTCCTGGCGTTCTGGAGCGTAACTTCGCCGTACTTCTCGTAGGCGGCGACGGCTTTGTGTTCGGCTCCGTGATACCGGCCGATGGGGGTGAACTTCATGGCCGCGAAGAAGATGAGCAGGATCGGCAGTATGGGGAATGCCGCGAAGAAGGCGAGAATGCCGCCCAAAGCTCCTTCCCCGCTTCCAAGCTGCATCAGTCGCACGAACAGCCACAGGACGGCCATCGTGGACGTAAAGAACAGGAGGCTCCAGATAGACCCGAAGAGCTGGGCGAAGACCCTGCCCCATAGAAAGAGAGATCGTACGATCGGCCATTGGGAGATGCGCTGTATGGTCGGATTCATCGGCCTGCGCAACGTGGAGGGTTCGATCTTCACGTGGATCTCACCCTTCCGGCGATACGCGACGCTCATGTAGTTCGGGCCGAAGAGGTCGAGCCCGTCCCAGCGGGCCATCCCGCCGAAGACCAGGCGCCCTCCATTTTTCTCCCTCGCGACGTCTTTCGCCACAGTTCTCCCTCTACTTGGCAAGGATCAGGCTATAAAGGTTAACATGCGCGTTGGGATGTAAACTGTGGTCTGACCCACGCTATCTAGGCGGATGTCCTGTGGAGCCGCAGGAAGCCGCCCTCGCTCTCGAGTTCCCTATCCGCGAGGAACCGCGTGGTGACGCCGCCACGCCTGAACTCCTCGTCCTCCAGTACGGCGAGGTGCAGCGGGAGGGTCGTCTCCATGCCCGAGACGGCGAACTCGTCCAGTGCCCGGAGGCCGCGGCGTATCGCACCCTCGCGGTCGCGGGCGTGCACGATGAGCTTGGCCAGGAGGGAGTCGTAGTGCGGGGGCACCCTGTAACCGGCGTAGAGGTGCGAGTCGACCCTGACCCCGGGTCCACCGGGCGGGTTGTAGACCTCGACGAGTCCTGCCTGGGGCAGGAAGTTGCGGCGGGGGTCCTCGGCGTTGATCCTGAACTCTATCGCGTGCCCGTCGGGGATGAGGGCATCCTCGGGAACCTCCAGACGTTCGCCCGAAGCGACCTTCAACTGCTCCGCCACTATGTCAACGCCCGAGATCATCTCCGTCACGGGATGCTCTACCTGGAGGCGGGTATTCATCTCGATAAAGTAGAACTCCCCGTCCGAGTAGACGAACTCCACCGTCCCAGCCCCCTCGTAATCAAGGGAGGCGATCAGGTCTGCCGAGGCTGCCATGAGGCCATCCCTCACGTCCTCGGGCAGGTCCGGCGCCGGTGATTCCTCGATGAGCTTCTGGTAGCGGCGCTGGATGGAGCAGTCCCGCTCGGGGAAGGTTACCGTCTCGCCATAAGAGTCGGAGAGCACCTGAACCTCGACGTGCCTGAGGGTTTCGAGGTACTTCTCGACGTAGACCGATCCGTCGCCGAAGCTCGCACCCGCCTCCCTGCTCGCGTTGCGGTAGGCGTCCTCAACCCCTGACTCGTCCTCCACCACGCGCATCCCCTTGCCCCCGCCACCGGCGCTCGCCTTGATGACCAGCGGATACCCGACCTCAGCGCCGACGCGCTTCACCTCGGCGACGCTCTCGCATGTGCCGTCGGAACCAGGGGTTACAGGGACGCCGGCCTTGGCCGCCGTCTCGCGGGCCTCGGCCTTGTCGCCCATAAGAGCGATAGTGCGGGAGCTCGGGCCCACGAACTTCAGGCCGACCCGCTCGCAGATCTCGGCAAAGCGGGCGTTCTCGGCCAGGAAACCGTAGCCAGGATGGATTGCGTCGGCGCCGGTTAGCTCTGCGGCTGAGATGATCGCGGGCACGTTCAGGTAGCTGCTCACCGCAGGGGGCGGGCCGATGCAGATGGACTCGTCGGCCAGCTCGTGGTGCAGGGAGTCTCTATCAGCGGTGGAGTAGACCGCCACGCTGCGCACTCCCAGCTCGCGGCAGGACCGGATTATGCGCAGGGCGATCTCGCCGCGGTTCGCTACGAGGACCTTGCCGATCACTACTGTTCGTCTGGCCGCAGGTAGAAGAGCGGCTGGTCGTACTCGACGCCCCCCGCGTTCTCGGCCAGGACCTCGACGACCTCACCCGAGACATCGGCCACGATCTCGTTCATCAGCTTCATCGCCTCGACGATGCAGAGGGTCTGCCCGGTACTGACGGCGTCCCCCACCTCGACATAAGGCTCTTCGCCCGGCGCCGAAGCCCTGTAGAAAGTCCCGACCACGGGCGAGCGCACAGCGTGCAGCCCGTCCATCTCGGGCGAACTCTCCGACTCCACGACCTCGGGGACGCTCTGGGTCCCTGACGCCTGCGGAGCAGGGGGTGCAGCGAGAGCCTCGGGTCTCGCCTTGACCGAGATCTCGGTCTCCCCGTGGCGTACTCTGATCTCACCCACCCCGCTCTCGAGCACGAGCTCCACGATCTGCTCGACTTCCCGTAGCGGCAGCGGTCCTCGCCGATTTTCTTCAATCTCTGGCATAGTCAGGGATTCTACACGTCCGGACGTGGGAAAACTCACCCCCGGATGTACAATCTCCGAAGATCGATGACCGAAAGGGAGACCGAGCGCGCGCACATCAACGTCCTCGACCCCAGGGTGGCCCAGCAGGTCGCCGCCGGGGAGGTCGTGGACCGTCCTGCCTCCGTGGTCAAGGAGCTCGCCGAGAACGCCCTCGACGCCGGCGCGTCCCGCATCGAGGTCGAGCTCGGCGACGGCGGCACGTCTCGCATGGTTGTACGCGACGACGGCTCGGGGATGACCACAGAGGACGCCAGCCTTTCGGTGCTCAGGCACGCGACGAGCAAGATACGGAACGTCGAGGACATCGAAGCCGTGACCACCCTGGGCTTCAGGGGCGAGGCCCTACCCTCGATCGCGAGCGTCTCCTCTTTCTCCCTGACGACCTCGACTGGCGACGGCGCCGCAACGAAAGTAGTCGTCGAAGGCGGCGCGAAGGCCGAGGTCTCCCGGGCTTCCCACCCGAAAGGGACTACCGTCCTGGTTGACCGCCTCTTCTACAACGTCCCTGCCAGAAGGGCCTTCCTGAAAGGCCCGCGGGCGGAGCGGGCGGCGATCGTTGAGGTAGTGACGCACCTGGCAATCGCCCATCCCACCGTCGCGTTCCGCCTGACGGACGCGGGGCGTGACTACCTCTCGCTGCCCGAGGCGGGGGATCTGATGGAGCGTCTGGCGCAGATACTCGGCGTCGCCAAGGCCCGCGCGCTGCGCAGGGTCGAATACGAGTCGGGTGCTTTCGGTGTCTCTGGCTACGCCGCTCTTCCCAGCCTGACGGAGGGGAGCAGGGCCCACCAGACGATCTCGGTGAACGGCCGCTTCGTCAGGGCTGAGAACCTCCACCGCGGCCTCGACGACGCCTACAGGGCGACCGTGCCATCGGGCCGCTATCCGCCGGTTGCGGTCGAGATCACAGCAGACCCCCGCCGCGTTGACGTGAACGTCCATCCCACGAAGCAAATCGTCCGCTTCTCGGAGGAGAGGGCGGCCCGCGGAGCCGTGGCCGCCGCCGTCCGCGACGCCATCGAGTGGCGTCCACCGGCCCCTCCCTCCACCCCGCGCGCCGCAGAAAGGACCTTCACCCAGGACCGCTTCTCTGGGCCCGCAACCTCGCGTCCACCGGCTGACTACCGTGCCGCGGAGGGCAGATCTCCGTACACCACGGCGCGAGATCTCAGGGTGGCGCGCGAACGTCTCTCGGAAGCTTCCAGGCCGCTTTCGGAGTCGCTCGCGGAGGAACGTGGGCCATCCGGAGATCTGCCCGAGAGGGGCGCTCTGCCGCAGGCTTCGCCTGAGGAACTGAGGGTCATAGGACAGCTCGGGGCGGGCTACATCCTCGTCGAGGAGCCCGAGTCATTGTGGGTCGTGGACCAGCACGTCGCCCACGAACGGGCCATCCTCGACAGGCTCCACGACTCGGACAGCCCCGCCACGGTGCAGAGCCTTCTGGTTCCCGAGGTCGTGGATCTCTCACCAGGAGAGGCCGAGCTGGCGGCAGCAAGCCTCGAAGAGCTCTCCGTCTACGGCTTCGAGGCCGAGCCTTTCGGGCCGAGATCCGTCAGGGTTACGGCTGTGATCTCCACGCTCGCCGACAGGGACATAGCGGGCGCCTTCAAGGACGCCCTCTCGGCCATCTCGGGCACCGAGCCGGGCCACCGCCGCGAGGACCACATCCTCGCCACCATTGCCTGCCACTCGGCCGTGAAGATGGGCGACAGGCTCTCGCAGCCCGAGATGGAGGCGCTCATAAAGAGCTGGCTCACCAGCCGTCTCCCCGCCACCTGCCCGCACGGAAGGTCCATCTGCTACCGCATCGGCCTGAACGAGGTCGCCCGCAAGCTCGATAGGCACTAGTGGCTGTATCGGCTTGTCCCTGTGGTGCCCGATGCACTCCCATCAGGCATCGGTGAGATCCTGTCACACAGGTCTTTTATGCCCTGGAACGTAAGCTCTCGGTTCATCCCTTTCGCTTTCCAAATGTCTCCCCGCGAAGCAGAGGCCGATAGATAGAAGATAGTCGCGTACTGTCTTACATGGATTGTATACTAAACCAGATGTACTCCGGAAGCTCGTCGGCTGGATCACGTATTTGCGTACATTCCAGGGAGGCGCGGTGCCGTACCCCACGGTGTTTTGTGCCACAAAGCACATACGTCCTCTTCGGGCAGGAGTATTTTGTAGCCGATACGGGGCGCAGAACTGCTATCTGTCGCGAGTACACCTCACTGGTCTTTCAGAGAGGGAAGGGGTTGAGATATGTTTACGGGGTTAACCGATACTGTCAAGGCGGCCATCTTCTCGGTGCTCGTCCTCTTCCTGGCTGTGGTAGCGGCCCTTTTGATCAGAATCCTCGGGCTCGCTCCGACCCTGGGGATGTGGGTAATGTGGTCGATCACTCCTACCCTGGCGGCATTGATCATGCTTCTGGTCGTCACTCGCGAGGGCCATTCCAGGGAGGGCTGGAAGGTGCTCGGGTTGCACCGGCTGGGCCTGAGCGTCTGGTGGATCGCCTTCGGTGGAACATTGCTCATAACCGTGGCCGCATCGGCCATCGTGTGGGCCACACCGCTCGCCTCCTTCGTCATGCCGGAGGGCGGCATCGTCAACGCTCTCATCAACTTCCTCATACAGGTTGCCATACTGGCGCTAACGTTCGCCCTTGCAGAAGAGATAGGGATAAGGGGCTACCTGCTCCCCAAGCTCTTGTCTCTGGGACGGAGACGCGCCCTGGCGTTGAGTGGTCTCGTGTGGGCCACCTGGCACATGCCCCTGATCCTGCTCACCCCGGTCTTCCCCGTGGGGAACAAGCTGATCTCCCTGCCTCTTTTCTACGGGACCGTCGTGGCCGCCAGCTTCTTCTACGGCTACCTCAGGATCTACACCGGCAGCGTGTGGCCGAGTTCCATCGCCCACTCCGTGCACAATGCCGCCTGGGGCGCCCTGGGAGCATTCACGGTAACGTCCTATCCACTAATAGTGAACAAGTACCTGGCGGGTGACTACGGGCTGCTGATCTTTGTTGGTGCCGTGATCGGGTCCGTATTGGTGGGCCGCTTGCTAAGACGAGGAATGGACGAAACACAACCGGGGACAGGGCCTCCCGAAGTTACGGCGCCTCCCGCAGCCACAGCTTGAAGGACTTCTCGGGAGTCGGGTGAGCTATCTGCCGGCGGCAGCCATTACGATCTATCTTCCAGCGAAGAGGGTCCGGCCACCCTGTTCGTCCGTGAGCGCTTCGGCTGTGAAATACCTCCTGCAGATCTCGTAACGCGAGTCGTCGGAGAGGAATCGCTCCTCCCACCCTTCTATCCGGCCGTACGGCTCCCACTCCGGGAGATCCTGAATAGCAGAACCGGTTGCGCTCCCTGTACGGACGAATCTGCGGGCATGATGACAGGCGGTGCCGTATAAATACCGCTTGCGGGCACGAGACGAGGGGAAGGGTTTGGACCTTACGAGAGACCGGATACTCGGGGCTTTAGCCGTCGTGGCGGCGGCTTCCATGTGGGGAACGCTGGGGATCTTCGCCAAGATCCTCTACGCCGAGGGCGTCTCGTTCGAGGCGCTGGTGGCGTTCCGGGCGGGAGTAGGGTGGATTGCCGTGCTGCTGTTCGTGCTTGCTACCGGCGGGGCAAAAAGCCTCAGGGTTCCTGGCAGGGACCTGGTATTTCTGGTTCCCCTGGGGCTCGTGGGGATCGGCTTCTTCTACCTGCTGTATTTCTATACGGTCCAGGAGAGCACGGTAGGTACGGCGGCGATCCTGCTCTACAGCTCTCCTGCGTTCGTGGTTGTGCTGGCGCGACTGTTCTTGAGGGAAGCGCTGAACACGGCCAAGGTACTCGCGCTCCTCCTGACCACCAGCGGCATCGTCCTGGTCGCCGGCGCCTATGATCCTGCGAACCTGGATGTGCGCCCGACGGTGCTTCTGACGGGACTGCTCTCCGGCCTGGCCTACGGCCTGTATTCGATCTTCGGCCGTCCCGTAGCAGGCCGCCTGGGTCCTTCCGTCATCCTGAGCTACGCCCTCTTCTTCGGGGCCGTGTTGCTCGTCCTAGCCGCACTCCCCACGCTCGACACGCTGGCCGGCCTGTCGGTAGATTCCTACGCAATACTACTCATGCTCGCCGTGGTACACACGACGCTCGCGTTCGCGCTCTACACCTTCGGGCTCGGGCGCCTTGGGGCGGGAAGGGCAGCCATAGTAGCCACGGTGGAACCGGTTGTGGCCGGCGCTCTCGGGACGGCGCTACTCGGGGAGGACCTTACCGTCCCGAAAGTTGTCGGTGGGATACTCGTGATCTCCGGCGCGGCGCTGGCCCAGGTCAGGTTTCGGAAGGCTCGCTTCCGGAGCGGCGCAGCAGGGAATCAACGCTGAAGCGCCCGATAGGAGCGAGCGCGACGTGCAGCCCGAGGGCGAAGAGGGCAACGTCGCGCGCGGCGCCGAGCCAGAGGTTGCTCTCCTCGGTGGACGAACCGAAGCAGCCGCAATCTATCTGCAGGCCGCGCACGGCGCCCTGCAGGAGGGCGAGGATAAAAAGGATCATTAGCCCGTTCGTAGCCCAGGCGGAGAGCCTGGTGAACAGGCCTGCGAGCAGGTAGAGCCCGAGCATGATCTCGAGGAAAGGCAGGGCGTGCGCTGAGATGGAGGCGAACCATTCTGGCAGGTGAAGCTCGTAGGAGCGGATCGAAGCCGCAAGGCCGCCGGGATCGAGGACCTTGCTCGCCCCAGCCGCCAGGAACACGCCGCCGAGGACGATCCTGGACACAAGCGGCGCGGAGGAACTCGCGAGAAACCGTCGCACCGCGGAGAGCCGATTTTGGCCTTCCTTCGCCAAAGCGGGTACTATGTTACCCCACGTAAACGACGTTGAACGTAAAGGGTTCGCATGGCTCGCACAACTCCGTCCACCAAGAATCGCGGGAAGACCGCGAAGAAAGACTCTTCCAGCGGAAACAGAACTCTAGGCCTCGCCCTCGCCGGTGTCACGGCGCTCGTCATAGCGATCATAGCCGCGGTCGCCGTTTTCAGCACCCTCGGTGGCCAGGACACGGGGAACTTCACGCCGAACGACGAGGGTCTGATCCCTGTCGGGAAGAAAGTCCCGTCCTTCACGGCCAAAACGGTAGACGGCGGAAGCGTCTCTCTGGGAGATGGGGAATCTCCGGCGACCATGCTGGTCTTCTTCGCCACCTGGTGCCCGCACTGTCAGAAGGAGGCCCCGGTCATAAGCGATCTGGAGAGCCAGTACGACGGACTGAAGGTGGTCATGATCGGCATAGACGGCCAGGACAATCCGGGTAAGGTACGCGACTTCGTCCAGAAGTACGATATTGGGAGCCCCGCAGTCTACGAGCCCTCGCTGGGACAGAAATACGGCGTCTCCGGCTATCCAACCGTATACGTGTTGGATGGAAGCGACGAGGTAGTCGGTGCGCATTCCGGGGAGGCCCCGCGGGACGTATATGAGGGTTGGATCGAGCAAGCTCTCGGCTCTGGAGGATAGAGGAGGAACGCCATGCCTATAGAGTTCAAGGAAGGCGGTTCGGGCTACTCCCTGGGGGTCGAGGAGGAGCTCCACATCGTAGACGCCACCACAGGGGAGCTGGTCCAGAAGATCGAGGAGATCATGAGCCGCCTCCCCAGAGAGCTGTGCGAGTTCGTCTCCTACGAGCTGTTCCAGTCGGTAATGGAGATCAAAACCCCCCCATGTGCCTCGGCAGCCGATGTCGAGAAACACCTGCGCGAGCTGCGCGGCCGCGTCGGCTCCTGGGCAGCAGCCTGCGGCGCCTCGCTCGCTTCGGCAGGGACCCATCCGTTCTCCCGCTACAAAGACCAGAAGATCACGGAGCAGGAGCGGTACAAGAAGGTCATCAAAACGCTGCGCTGGATAGCGGAGCGGGAGGTGATCTTCGGCCAGCACGTCCACGTGGCCGTCCCCGGCCCTGAGGAGGCGATCATCGCCCACAACCGCCTCGCGGAACACTCGCCCCTCCTTCTGGCGCTCTCGGCCAACTCGCCTTTCTGGCAGGGCTTCGATACAGGCTTCGAGTCGGCCAGGGTGAAGATCTTCGAGTCTTTCCCGCGCGCCGGCCTCCCCCCAGCCTTCCCCGACTACGAAGCTTTCGAGAACTACGTTGACCTCATGGTCGAGGCAGGCGCGATGGAGGACTACACATACTGCTGGTGGGACGTCCGCCCGCACGCCAGGTTCGGGACGATAGAGCTGAGGGTCCTCGACTCCCAGACGAGCCTGAAGGACACAGTGGCCCTTACCGCCCTGACCCAATGTCTCGTCGCCCAGGTCCTAGAGGGCGGAGGCCAGCGTGGACCCTATGACTTCCACCTGGCGATGGAGAACAAGTGGCGCGCCTCCAGGTACGGCATGGACGCGGCCTTCTATAACGCCAGAGAGAAGTCCACGGTTCCAGCCAGAGACCTCGCCCGCGACCTTGTCGAGCGGCTGAAGCCCCACGCCCAGGACCTCGGCTGCGAGAACGAGCTCGAAAGCGTCCTCGAAATCGTGGAAGGCGGTACAGGCAGCCAGCGCCAGCGCGAGGTCTACGAGGAGAGCGGTGACTTCCTCGACGTCGTCGCCTTCCTAATAGAGGGCACGCGCCCCGCCCTCGCCGAAGAGCAGAGCTGAAGGAGCATTTCAGCACGCTACGCCCTTCGGGCTTCGCTAGTCAGGAAGAGCGTAGTGACAGCAACCCGATCCAGAAAGTGCGTTCTACTCTCTGACCAAAGAGCGAGGCCGCCCCAGGAGAAGCTGAAGGCTGAAAGGTGCCATAGGCACCGTGCTGACTAGCTATTCAAACCCCAGGCTCCAGGCGCGGTCGAGGTCGTAGTTTGAGTACGCGCGGAAGGCGACCATGGTCTCGGTACGGGCTACGCCAGGGACCTGGGCTATTTTCTCGGGGACGATCTCGGCGAGGCTCTCGAAGTCGGGGATACGGACCATGACGACGAGGTCGTACGGGCCTGTCACTGAGTAAGCTTCGGTGACGCCCTCTATGGCGAGCATGGCCTGGGCCGCCTCCTGGACACGCTCTCGCTCCGTCCTGACGAGCACTATAGCCGTTACCACTTATGTACCTTACATCCCAAACGTCACCGTCCCCGTGAGTGTGTTGTTGGACGTGGTCTTCTCGTACTGGACAGGACCCACCTCGACGGTGACCTTGGCGGTCTCGTCGAGCTCGCCGGGGATGAAGCCGCCAATCTCGACCGTCGACGTCTTCTTGGGCTCCAGGCGCGCTATGGTTTTGCTCCTGGACTGTCGTTCGGCGCTCGTGTTGAGGATGACCTCTACGTCAATGCCAGTCTCAGGTGCCTCGCCGCCGTTCCCGACGGTCACGGCGAAGGTCGGCTCATCCGCCCCTGTCAGGACCACGTTCCCGTTCGCATACAGCGGTTTCCCAGCGACCTTGACCGAGCTGATCTGTACCCCGTGCAGGGCGTTAGGGTCGCTTCTGGCCGTTCCGGCCACGGGTACCGTGTCGAAGCCGAGCGCCCCATAATCCATAAAGGATTGCGGCTCTTCGAGGTAACCCTGGTCGCTTGTCTGGCCCGCCGTTTCAAGGGAGTGCTTGACGGCAGGGATGTAAAAGTTCGCGATGATGCTATCGCTCGTCCTGTAGTCCTCCACTGCCGTCGCGAGCTCTCCGCTAAATCCGCTCGCGTCTCCGGATGCGGCCTGTGCAAGCCGGTTTGTGGCCTCGGATCTTATGCCCAGTGCGGTGACGACGTAGTGGTGGGCATCCTCGAACTCAGGGGGGATCTCCTCCTGCCTCAGCGCTTGTAGGTAGAGGTTCGCCGACCGGTTCGCCACCTGCGAGAGGGACTCCTCATCCAGTTTCGACGGGTCACCGCCAGCGTTGCT
>DASSJP010000458.1:0-4442 GCA_035691165.1 Rubrobacter sp. | reverse complement strand
GTTCCACTACTGTCTACGCAGCTCTCTGGCCGACTGCGCGGTCCCGGAGACAGCCTGGTGAGGATAAATGTCGGCGCTATGGAGTCACCTGCGGCTGGAGAAACCTCCTCAGAGGGAGAGCCGCATACGGGTCTTCGACCCTCAGTAGCATGTTGCCACACAGGGCTGGAGATCGTGTCCGTACAGGTTGTCTTTTCCTCCGCCAAAGCTAGCCTCGCACATCGGGTTGAGCCTTACCAGGTGGCCGTCCGACTGGAGAGCCATCCGCCCGCCCTGGAGCGACTTGGCCGCTCCAGGGCGATCTCATAACCCTCTACGCTTGCTCGAAGGCTTCCCGCAGTTTTGCCTCCTGCTCCTCTGGCAGGTTCGTCGAGATGATCTCGAACTCGTATTGCTTTAGCTCGTCGACGATCTTGTCAGGTGCCGTTGCCCCACTCGTCAGGGCAAACAGTGCAGATGTACCGTCTGTGACCTTCTCCCTTACCTGCTTGATGAAATCGTCGCTGATGCCAACGTCTGCCAGAGAGCCCGTGAGTGCTCCCATCCCAGCACCTATGGCGGCTCCCAGGAACGGCACGAAGAAGATCAGCCCGAAAAGGAAACCCCAGAAGGCACCACCCATCGCACCCATACCTGAGGTGCTGTGTAGCTGGCGTGTCGTTGGCTTCTTGTTGCCTTGAGGCCAGCTGACTACTGCTGCGTCCTCTAGGGTGATCATCTGCTGCTCCTGCAGACCCTGCAGGGCGAGTAGCACCCTGTCAGCCCCGTAGGGATCGTTGAACTTCAGTACTGATAGTGTCGCCATTTGCTACTCTCTCCTTTCTGTTTGATTGCGCGAGAATGCGATGCATCTTGAGAATCCTCAAGGAGGGGCCCTCCCCAGGATGCTGCCTCCAAAGGTCCTCATGGGAGCGTGGAATCTCACGTGGTCATACTCGTATCCCCGGCGTCGAGGCGATGTTTCGCCTGACAGCGGTGGCACGCGCCCTGCTCACCCAACAGGCAACCCTCACCGGACTCTACTCTGCTGATTCCGGAAGTAGTCGGCCACGTCAGCCATAGCCCTGAGACCTTGCCCCAGGGCTATGGGCCAGCTGGCGAAGAGCGCGGCGAGCGGGCCGCCAATAAGGAGGATCGCCAGTACCTGCCAGAAGCTGTTAGCAGTTATCATGGCGAAGATCACCCCTATGACGACGAAGATGACGCCTGCGATACCGATGACCACCAGCACGGTCGACCATAACCTGAGTGCTCCGTAGTCGCTGCTCACCCGCTTCTCCTTCCGTCTGACGCTTGCTCGATTACCGACCAGCTTCCGCAGTCCACAGGTAGAATCTCCGAGCCGCACGCGGGGCAGTGAAACACTCCATCTGGCAGACGCCGCATCTCGGGGTGGCCGCACTCGCAGGCGTGGGCGCCGATGCTCTCCGGGAGGACGGTCAGCCGGCGGAGGGCCTCAAGGATCAAGCGGCTCGTAATCCTGCCACATGAGGGGCACCGTCCGGTGTTACGGCCCGAAACCACGAGTTCGTCCGCTCCGCAGAAAGGGCAAACCAGAGAGCTCGATCTCGAAGTCAAGTATGAACGCTTCATCTGGGCACCTTCTGAAACCTTGCTCGCAATGACCCCTAACTTGAGAACGAGGGTCTTTCCCACGTCGTCTACTTCAGCCTGTCGTCGGGCCCGCCACGGATCACTCGACCGATCTCGCCAACCCTGCCGTCATCTCGGTAGCCCCGCTACCGGAAGGAGGGCAACGGTGTCTAGAAGAACCGATGCGGACGGTAGGTTCCGCCCGCATCTTTGGCTACCAACCGTCCGAACGCCTTGGAAACTTCCCTGGCTCTTGCTCACGCGCTCTCGGCGTAATCGGAGTACCTGGCGAGCCCGTAGATGACCATCACGCACAGCGCGATCACCACCACCGAAAGCACCGGCGCCGCAGGGATGACGAACAGCCACCTGACCAAGCCTATACCGGCGAACAGGAAGCCCATCACCATCCCGAAAGACCCTCCTCTGAGGATGTCAATGCCCGCGTACAGCGCGACGATCGCGATGACCGAGTCCACTATCGCCCAGAAAGTAAGGTTGGCGTACACCAGGTCGCCCGAGCTGCTCACCCACCAGCCAGTGCCAGCAAACGCAAAGAGTGCTGCCAGAATCTCGAAACCTGCCACCACGAACATGATGACGGCTGCGAAGGTGAGCATGCCCGGCCTGTGTGTGGCCGTCCTTTCCTCTACCGGACCCGCCGTAAGGCCGCCCATGCCGCCAGGGGCCGGTTCGCTGTGTTGTTCCGCCATTCTTTCTCCTTTACTGTCCCGCCCTATGTCCTTCTGTCATCGGCTTGTTCGCTGGTCCAAATATCTGCTCCTTACTTGGGGTGCTGCCGGCCGACCGCCGATGGGTTTCGTCTGATTACTGGTCGTTGAAAGCTGATCATCGCCGAGTACCCGCAATCGTTGTAATCCACCGATCTATCTCTGCCCGCACTAGAGAAACGTTCTTTGGGGGACTACGCCGAGTCGATCGCCCTCTCGATCTCCCTGGCGTCCGCCCTTACCTCCTTCTTCATCTGCTTCTTGGCGTGCTTGATCGCCTCATCTACGCCACGCTCGATCGTCGTCTCTCCAACCACGATCAAGGCCGACTCGCTCTCCTCGAGCATCTCGCCGATCTCCTTGAGGTCAGATCGCGACATACCGCCCCGGAGGTGTCCGATGACCGCCCCGGCCCCGGCCCCCACAAGCCCGCTCACCAGCACTGACGGAGGAAAGATGAGCCCGATCGCCGCGCCGACGGCCAGCCCCGCCCAACCGCCATGCTGGGTTGGTTTCTCTATCTTGTCGACTATCTTGACCTTGCCATCCTCCTTGGTGAGTACCGCGGCATCATATGTGCCGACGAACTGCTCGTCGTGGAGTTGCTTGAGCTCGTCGAGGTCTGCCTTCGCGTCATCGACGCTCTCGTATTCGCCTGCGTAGAGGAACATCGGGTTGTCGCTCACCCACTCTCTCCTTTCTGTCTTATATCCATGCCGAGAAGTGTGCTTTACCGCGGGAGGCTGGTCCGCCCACGCGACGATAAGGGTTCCTCGACCAGAGCCCCCTGTCGCCTTCTCTCGGCTCCGGAGTAGTCTGCTGCGAACTTCGATCGGTCTCGCCGAGGCGCTCTCCTTTCCTGCACCACTCCTCGTGTCAGACACTCTAATCTCGCTGCAAGAAGGCTTTCATCACCCAGCGGGACGTTTCCCCTAGGGGATTTCTTGGGGCTGATGGCGCATATCGCGTCTAGCCCACCGAAAGTACTGTGCCAAGAAACACCAGCAGCCTTGAGGAGGGCCCCGCAAGCCCACAAGAGATAGTAAGATCACGCTGGCCGTCATCGCTATCGCGTTGATCTGAAACGGCGCACTGCATTCTGCAGGCCCTTCGCCGCTGTGTCCGGGCTGTACAGACGGCTACCACGCGACAATAATGATCTCCCGAGGCCGGGCATAGTTACACTTGTTCGTCCACCTGTGCTCTGCTCACGGTTCCTTCGATGCCTTGCTTCGCCTTCCATGACTCGCAAGCTGCGACTATTTCAGAGGCCCGCCGGGAGAGATCGACCCATTCGTCTCGCAATGTCGGCTGCGGCAGCAACAGAGCACCCCCGAACTCGAGCACCTCGACCCCCTCTTCCAGGTACGAAACGTATCCGTGCAGAGGCATATTGCCGCCCACAAGGTGCAGTGTCGGCAAGGACTCGCGCAGCGAAGCGGCGTAGTGTGCCCCTCCGAGCGCTTCGGGATTGGTCACCTTCACAAAATCCGGTTGCATCTCGTGCGCGCGCCAGATCTCTGTCGGGCTCAGACCGCCCAGGATGCACGGCACGTCGGCCTCCTCACACGCCAGGACCACATCGGGAGCGGTTACCGTGGTGGCGACAAAATCGGCGCCGATCACGTCCGGCTCGCGAACCTGCGAAGAGCGGGTTATGCATCCTACGCCGACCAGGAGATCCATCTCTTTGAGGGTCGGAATTAGCCAGCGGTTACCTTGAACGGCGAAATAAGCCAACTCTACCGCCTGGAAACCTCCGTCCCACAGCGCTGCGGCCGCTTTCACCAGACGCCGTTCGTCCAGAAGATGCAAGTTGGCCATCATGCCTGCGTCCCTGATTGCCATTGCCGACTCCATCCTGTTCAACATCTGCAGGTCCTCTCACTCTGAATGCTTGTTCTTGCGCCTTCGAGTATCGGGTACTTCGCCACACATCCCATCCCCACAATGAGCCTCGCCAGTATCAGGTTGGTCTTGTGGAGTATTTTGACTTGCCAGGCTAAACCTTTCGGAAAATTCTGATCAAGCTATCTTTATATTCGCGAAGCGGGGTCGCCCTGAAACTACGAGTCGAAAGGAGGCGGGACTACGCCTTCTTCGAACTTGTACCCTGTG
>DASSJP010000457.1:0-5215 GCA_035691165.1 Rubrobacter sp. | reverse complement strand
AAGGAGGACGGGGTGGTCGTGAAGTCGGAGGCTTCGGCGTTGGGCGCGCAGTTCCCCGTCTCCGTCAACGGGGAGGTTGGCTTGAGTGAAGGTAACCTGGTCTTCGAGCCGCAAAGCCTCGAAGCTGCGGGCATACCCGTTCCTCAAGAGCTCGCTGACAAGTTGCTCGATGGTGCGGATTTCCAGTACTCTCTCGACCGGCTCCCTTACCAGACCAGGATTACCGGCGTCCAGACCGAGGATGGGCAACTGGTGCTCAGCGGAAAGGTGCCGAGCATACCGCTCGGGGTCTACCCCGGCGGTTGATAACCAGGGCGGTTGTTGCTATCTTCTCCGATGGCCAGTCGGGTCCCTGGAGGGGGTAACTCGGACTAAGCTCCGTCGCAAGCGGCGGTCGGCAAGCCACGCGTGGAGAGATAATGATCCGATTCAACAACGTCACAAAGGTTTACGGTAACGATACCGTCGCGCTGGAGCGGGTGAACCTGGAGATAACCTCGGGGGAGTTCGTGTTCCTCGTAGGGGCCAGCGGTTCGGGCAAGTCCACCATGGTGCGCCTCATTTTGAAGGAGATGGAACCTTCGGCTGGGGCCATATACGTCAACGGCACGAAGCTTTCCTCCGTGCCGCGGCGGAGGATACCGCGCCTCAGGCGCGACATCGGGTGCGTCTTCCAGGACTTCAAGCTGCTCCCCAACAAGACCGCCGCCGAGAACGTCGCCTACGCGATGGAGGTCACGGGCCAGAGGCGGCGTACGATCCGCACCAAGGTGCCCCAGATCCTCGATCTCGTCGGCCTCTCGGGGAAGATGGACAAGTACCCCGACATGCTCTCGGGCGGCGAGCAGCAACGCGTCTCCATAGCCCGAGCCTTCGTATCGCAGCCTCCCATTCTCGTCGCGGACGAGCCGACGGGCAACCTCGACCCGAACACCAGCGTTGGCATCATGCAGCTCCTGCACAGGATCAATCGCATCGGTACCACCGTCGTGGTCGCGACCCACGACAGGGAGATGGTGGACGTGATGCGCAAGCGGGTCGTCGCCCTCGAAGAGGGGCGTATCGTTCGCGACAAGGTGAGGGGGGCATACACAGATGAGGTTTAATTTCGGGTTCTTTCTGGGCGAGGCCTTCAAGAACATCCGCCTGAACCTTCTCATGAGCATCACCGCAGTTACTACCACTTTCATCTGCATCCTTGTCTTCGGGCTCGGCCTTCTCGTAAGCGCCCACATCCAGGGGGTTATAGGTTCGGTGCGCGATGACGTGAGCGTCGAGGCGTTTATGCCGAACGCCGACCAGGGCGAGATCGACGCACTGGCGAAGAAGGTCGAAGGCTGGCCCGAAGTCGCCAGCGTAACCAAGGTTACCCAGGAACAGGCCTTCGCCGAGTTCAAGGACAAGTTCAAGGACCAGCCTGACATCTACAAGGACCTGGACACGGGGGTCTTCCCTGCATCGGTCCAGATACAGTTAAAAGACCCCGGCACGGCCAACGACGTGGCAGGGAAGCTGAAGCAGGAGGGGTTCTCGGAAGAAAACCTCAGTTATCCTCAGCAGACCATCGACCGGCTCAACGCGGTGACGTCGTACGTGATCTGGGGCCTGTATGGGGCCACGCTTTTGTTCCTGGTCGCGAGCGTGCTCTTGATCTCGAACGCGATCAGGCTCTCCATCTTCGCGAGGCGCAAGGAGATAGAGGTTATGAAGCTCGTCGGTGCCTCTGACGGATTCGTGCGTACGCCTTTCGTCTTCGAGGGACTTCTCCAGGGATTCGTCGGCGCTGGGCTCGCGGCACTGGCCGTTGTCTGGATCAACTTTCTTTTCGTTGATTGGGCGCATAATGACCTTCCATACGTCCCTGTATCTAGCGACGCCGTGAACGCCCCCTTCGTGCTCGTAGTGCTCGTGGCCGTGGGCGTGGCTATAGGTGTCGTCGGCAGCTTCCTCTCCGTGACGAGGTTCCTGAGGAAGATATAGCGCCCGCGGCGCTATATCTTCGCGATCAACTTTCAGCTTTACGATAGTATTCGCTGTGTTCCGTGCGCATGCGCCAGGGGATCGAGCGGCAACATTGCAGTCTGGGGGTTTGATTTGGGGCTTTCTAGTGGGGAGAGGACGTGTCTAGGCTGAAGGCTGATTGCACGGCGAATCCGCATGATAGACTCATAGAGTGCCCTGCCAGATACCTCTGATCGGAGCGCTCTCTTGATACTTCCGGCCATGCTGGTTCGTCGGGGGAAGTACTCGGTAGCAGACCCGCTTTTCGTCGAGGAGCGGCGCCCGGTGCTGGTCGCACGCAAGTTGCGCCGTGGGGCGGAGGCCGGCGACCTGGTCATTGTGAGCGCCCGCGAGAAGAACCGCTCGTTGAGGGGCGAGGTTACCCGCGTCATCGGAAGATCCGATGACCCGCGTAACGTCTACGAGGCGCTTTTCGCCTCTATCGGGACTTCCCGCGAGTTCCCGAAGAAGGTCGAAGAGGAGGCTGGGGCGGTCGCGGGAAGGGAGGTAGGGGAGCGCCAGGACCTCAGGCACCTTCCCACGGTGACTATAGACGGCACCGACGCCAAAGACTTCGACGACGCGATATCGGTCGAGCACACTGGAAGTAGATACAAGGTCTGGGTCCACATAGCAGACGTGACCCACTACGTCGAGCCCGGCTCTGCGATGGACAAGCAGGCCGCGTACAGGGGAAACTCCGTGTACTTGCCAGGTACGGTGGCGCCGATGCTTCCCCGGCGTCTCTCGAACGACGTGTGCTCCTTGAGGCCGCACGCGGACCGGGCTGTGGTGACGGTCGAGATGGACGTCAGCAGCGACGGCGAGGCGAAGGGCTTCAGAGCTTTCCGGAGCGTTATCTCCAGCGACGCCAGGCTCACCTACGAGGGTGTAGACGCGTTCCTGCGCGGAGAGGGAATGGTCGAGCAGCCGGATCTGGTACAGACTGCATACGAACTGTCGCGCAGACTCAAGATGCGGGCTGCGAGGCGGGGCAAGCTGGAGCTAGGCGGGCGTGAGCCCGAATACCAGATGGACGAAGATGGGGTGCCAGTGGCCGCAGGAGTCCGGCGTTCCACGCCGGCGAGGGAGTTGATCGAGGAGCTCATGGTCCTCGCGAACGAGTCGGTCGCGAAGATGCTGCACCGGAAGAAGGGCGGTGTCTTCAGGGTGCATGAGAGGCCCGATGCGGGGTCCCTGGAATTGCTGGGACAGAGGCTCGCCGCCGTCGGTATGCAGGTCGAGCCAACGCCGGACAACCTTGGTACCATCTCACAGATGGCCAAGTCCGATGCGGTTAACTACCTGATCCTACGCTCCATTCCTCGCGCCAGGTATGCGCCCGATGACCTTGTCCACTACGGACTTGCGCTCGAGCACTACACGCACTTCACGTCCCCGATCCGGCGCTACGCCGACGTGCTAGTCCACCGCGCCTTGCTCGATGAAGAGACTCCCGAGGACCTCGCCGAGGTAGCCGGCTACATTTCGGAGAGGGAGTACCGCTCCATGATCTGCGAGCGCACCTCCGACGAGTACACGCTGATGTGGCTGATGCGCGACAGGGTCGGGGAGGTCATGGAAGGGACCGTCGTGAGTACCGCAGCCTTCGGCCTGTTCGTCGAGCTCGAAACAGGGGCAACGGGACTCGTGCACGTGAGCAAGCTCCCAGGATGGTGGGAGCTCGAGCCGAATGGCGTGGTGCTCTCCAACGACGCTATCGGAGCATCGTACAAGGTCGGAGACAGGGTTCTGGTAGAGTTGCTCGACGTTCTCCCGCTGATGCAGCGGGCCGAGCTGAGGGTGGTGAAACACTTGTGACGGACTTCGCGCGCAACAAAAAGGCGTTGCACGATTTCACGATTGAGGAGACTTACGAAGCCGGCATCCAGCTTACCGGGCCCGAAGTGAAGTCGGTCAGGGAGGGACGTGCCAACCTCAAGGAAAGTTACGCGCGGGTTAGGGACGGCGAGGTATTCCTGATCGGGGCGCACATCTCGCCTTACGCGAACGCCAGGCAGGAGAGGCAGCTGCCTACCCGCGACCGCAAGCTACTCTTGCACAGGAAGGAGATCGACCGCCTCATCGGCAAGAGCCAGGAGGAGGGGAAGACCCTCATCCCTCTCAAGCTCTATTCCAAGAACGGCATAGTCAAGCTCCAGATCGCCGTAGCCAGCCGCAAGAGGCAGTACGACAAGCGGCGTGAGATCGCCAAGAAGACCGCGGACCGCGAGATCGAACGCGCCATGAAGGAGCGCCTCCGCCGCTAAAGCGGAGGCCGCGGACCGTAGCGTGCTGACAGCTTTGTAAAACCCCTCCAAAATGGTAGAATTTGCTCCGTAAGGGGGCGCATAGGCTTCGACGGGAGTGGTCAGCGTCCTGTGAGACGAGCCGAGTTTGCTGGAGACTCGAAAAACGCCGGCAACAAAAGATACACGCCAATGAAGAAATGGCTGTGGCTGCTTAACTAACAAGTAGCCCATCGGTCCGGGAAGCCCACGTCCCGGTTCTCCGGTGTCATTGAGTGGGATCACCCTCCGGGTTCTGGCCCGGTGCGCGGGGGGGACACTTAACGGGCTAGCCTCGCGGCGTCGCCCCGGTCCGTCGCGGAAGGCGAAGCTAAACCGGGAGCTACGCTCGTAGAATCTCACGGACGGCGCACTCGCGGACGCGGGTTCGAATCCCGCCGCCTCCACTACCAGGCCGCCCGAATCTCCGGGCGGCTTTTCTACGTCCGCAGACACGCGGTACTGCTAAGATGCCGGTAGAGTGTTCGACGAAGGTGTGACGTATGGAGGGATCGGTACCTCGCTCGTCGGTTCCGGGACCCGTCGACCGTGAGAGCTTCTTCGAGGCCCAGCGGCGGCACAGGCGCGCGACGTGGCGACTGTCCGCCGTATGTGTTGCCGCGGTCGCCATCATGGGTATCCCGCTCAGCCTCGTGCTCACGCCTCTGCTCTACGCGTTCGTACTCCTGCTGGCGCACCTGGTAGATCTAGTAGTGTCCGTTCCCGACGGCTTCTGGCAGGGGCTCGCCATGCTTGCTTCGCTTGTGATCCGGGTCATCGGCGGTTTCCTCGGTGAGGAAGCACCTGCATCGCTGGCGCAAACGGTCTTTGGCCTGACCGCGATGCTAGCGCCAGGCGCGGTTGCTATGGTCTTGATGTGGCTCGGCCTGCATTCGCTATTCTTGCGTGCTGGAGTAGGGGGTGTG
>DASSJP010000456.1:0-8137 GCA_035691165.1 Rubrobacter sp. | reverse complement strand
TACTTCTTGCGCTCGACTGCCCTGGAGTCACGGGTTAGCATCCCCGCGCTCTTCAGCTCGCCACGCGCCTCCTGCGATTCTTCCGCCAGCGCCCGCGCTATACCGTGGCGCAGGGCCTCAGCCTGTCCCGTGGGACCTCCGCCCTCGATCTTGGCCACGATCTCGTAGCGGCCTGCGGAGCCGAGGAGCTCCAGCGGCGAGCGCACCGCGGTGCGGTAGGCCGGACGGGGGAAGTACTCGTCCAGGTCGCGGCCGTTCACGGTGATCTTACCGTCCCCCGGAAGCACCCTGACCCGCGCCACAGCGGTCTTGCGCCGTCCTGTTCCAGTGTACAGAGCCTCTGCCATCTACCTCACCTCGAGCGTCTGCGGGTCCTGGGCAGCGTGCGGGTGCTCAGGTCCAGCGTAGATCTTCAACTTCTTGAACTGCTTCCTCGCGAGACGGGTCTTCGGCATCATCCCGTAGACGGCCTTGCGCAGGATCTCGGTCGGCTTGCGCGCGAGCATCTGCTCGTAGCTCGTCTCCTTCATGCCGCCAGGATAGCCGGAGTGCCGCCTGTAGACCCTCTGCTCAGCCTTCCTGCCAGTGACGACCACCCTGTCGGCGTTCACCACGACCACGAAGTCGCCAACGTCAACGTGCGGCGTGTACTGCGGCTTGTTCTTGCCACGCAATACGCGCGCGATCTCACTCGCCAGACGCCCGAGGTGCTTCCCCTCCGCGTCTACCACATACCATTTCCGCTCGACCTCAAGGGGCCGCGCCATGTAACTCTTCATCATCCTCCGGAGGTTCTACGAACTTCAAAGGCCTTCGATCGGATCAAATAGTAGCATACATTGACAAAAGGGCCAGCCTGCAAGCGTGGAACTCTCTTCGTCTAAAATGTTCCAAAACACTCTATTCTGCTCTATCTTCGTGCCGGAGTTGACGTTCTGCGATGGTGCCACAATGACAGGTGTGAACGCTTGTGTTTTCTGCGAGATATTGGCTGGCAGGTTACCGGCGAGCTTCGTCCTTCGCGGTGGGCTTTGCGTGGCGTTCATGGACATCCAGCCCATCAATGCCGGTCACGTCCTCGTTGTGCCGGAGGATCACACCCCGGACATGGCTGATCTGCCTGATGATACCGGCGCTCACATGTTCAGCACCGCCCGGAAGGTTACAGCGCGCTCTACGACAGCGGTCTCCGCTGCGAAGGGTCAACCTCTTCCTGGCCGACGGCGAGGCGGTGGGCCAGGAGGTCTTCCACGTACTCCTGCATGTGTTCCCACGCTTCGCCGGAGACGGCTTCGATCTGAGGTTCGGCCCTGGCATCGCAGAGAAACCTGATTGGGATCCGCGCAACACCGTAGGGGTGATTCGCGAACCACCCCTACAATGCGAACCACCCCTACAATGCGAACCGCCCTTACGCCGCCCTACACAACCCGTGCTATGGCCAGGCCGTCTATGCGCTCCCGGATCAGGGGGAGCACGATGCCTGAGAGTCGAGGGTCCCTGGCCAATCGCTCGTTGAACTCCCGCATCGCACGTGAGGTGGGATCGTCGGGATTTATCACGCTCCCCTCCCTGATTGCGTTATCGCCGAGGATGAGGGAGCCTGGCCTGGAGAGACGCAGGGACCAGTCCAGGTACTCGGGGTAGCTCTCTTTATCAGCGTCTATGAAGATCAGGTCGAAAGGACCTTCGTCGTCTTCGACGAGACTGGCGAGGAGCTCGTGGGCGTCGCCGACCCGGATCTCTATTCTGTCGGAGAGGCCTGCACGCTCGATGTTGTTGCGGGCGACCTTCGCATGGTGCTCGTCTATCTCGAGGGAGATCATAGCTCCTTCATCGGGCAGGGAGCGTGCGAAGTGGACGGCGCTGTAGCCGCCGAGAGTCCCGATCTCCAGTATGCGTCGCGCTCCTGATAACTCGACGAGCAGTTGCAGCAGCCTTCCCTCGTTGGGTGAGACGTTTATCTCGGGTAGACCGGCGCGCCGCGAGTCCCGCAGGGCGGCTTCGAGGACCTCATCCGATGGGGCGAAGAGCTCCTCGATGTAGTTGTCGATCTTTCGCAGAAGCTCTCTCGTATCGTCTCCGTTCATAGTTCACTCCTCCATAGATCCGGATAATCGTAACCTATGCCGACCAGCGTTAGCCCCCTGCTTGGTACGGCGGGCCCTGCCTCACTACGCTCGCCGCCCGAGAGCAGGCGCTCGAAGCCCGCAAGGTTCCTTTTCCCTGCCGCGACCTCCAGCATAGTGCCGACCAGGGTACGGACCATGCTGTACAGGAACGAGTCGGCGGTTATGCGGTACCTTAGCAAATCGTCGTGCCTGGTCCAGCGCGAATGGGTAACGGCACGCTCGAAGCGGACGTGGTAGCTCTTCGAAGGGGTGAAGGCCCTGAAATCGTGGGTCCCCTCCACCAGTTCTCCCGCCGCTTGCAGCAGCTCCGTGTCGAGTCGCTGCGGCACGTAGCTCGCGCGGTTGCGCATTAGGGGCGACCTTATCTCGTCGTTGACCACTATATACTCGTAGGTACGACTCTTCGCGTCCCTGCGCGCGTCGAACTCGTCACGTACGGCGGCGCAGCGACGGAGCGCCACGTCCTTGGGGAGTATTGCCGTGATCTTGTAGGAGATCACGGCCGGAGGCAGATCCGTCGCCGCTTCGAAGGAGACGACCTGCCCACTCGCGTGCACCCCGGCGTCGGTGCGCCCGGCGACGCTCATCTTGACCGGCTCTCGCAGCACCGTACCGAGCGCCTCCGAGAGGACGTCCTCGACCGTCCTGCGTCCGGGTTGGGTAGCCCATCCTGCGAAGTCCGCACCGTCGTACTCGACGAGCCCTGCGTATTTGGTCAAAGCAGGACCCCTACGAGGAGGACGAGTACGGTGACGGCCAGCGCAAGCGCGTCGCGCGCTCGGAAGCGCAGTTCGCGGTAGCGGGTGCGGCCCTCGCCGCCGCGGTATCCGCGGCTCTCCATCGCCTCGGCGAGCTCGTCTGCGCGGCGGAAGGCACCGACGGTCAGCGGCACCAGGACGGGGACGAGGGAGCGCGCCCTGCGCAGCGGCCCTCCCTCCGAGAAATCCGCGCCACGTGCGGCCTGGGCCCTGGTGATCTTCTCAGCCTCCTCCCCGAGCGTCGGGATGAACCGGAGCGCTATGGTCATCATCATCGCCACCTCGTGCGCGGGGAAACGCACCTTCTTCAGTGGAGAGAGGAGGTCTTCGATCCCATCAGCTAGCGCCACAGGTGCCGTCGTCGCCGTTAGCAACCCCGCCGCCGAGACGAGCAACAGGATCCGCAAGGCCAGGAAGATTCCGAGTCGCAACCCGCCAGAGTGAATCTCGAAAAAGCCCCACTCGACTAGAGTACTGCCCTCCCGCGAGAAGAAGACCTGGAATAGTGCCGTTAGCACCACGATAAACAGCACGGGTCTGAGGAGCCGCAGGAACGTGAGAGCCGGAATATGGCTCGACGCAACGAGCGCAACGAGCGCGGCGGCGACGAAGAGGAGCCCTGTCATCGAATCGACGAGGAAGAGCCCGACGACGAACACGGCGGTGGCCAGGATCTTGGCCCTCGGGTCGAGCGCGTGCACTACTGAGGCTACAGGGTAGAACTGGCCGAGGCTCCGACTCGTCACCTCACACCCCAGGCAGAGATCTCAACGCGGCCAGCGTATCCACGAAGCGCACGGGGTCTCCGATCTCCGGTCTTGACTCTTTCAGTAGTGAAGCAACCTGTACGGTTGCAGGTGCCTGTGTGGGATCTTCGTAGAACACCTCAGCCCCAGTCCCCACGGCGCGCACCCTTCCTTCGTGCAGCGCGCACACCCTGTCGGCCACCTCTGCGACCTCGTCGAGGTCGTGGGAGACGAGCACGACAGAGACACCCGCTTCTCGAAGACCCAGGATCAGGGCGAGCAAGTCCTCTCTTGAGGCGGGGTCGAGACCGGCCGTGGGCTCGTCGAGCACGAGTACCTCAGGCCCCATCGCGAGCACTCCGGCGATGGCGACCCGACGCTTCTCGCCGCCTGAGAGCGCGAACGGTGAACGCGCTGCAAGATCCTCCACCCCGAGCGCCCGCAACGACTCTCGTACCCGCTCCCGAACCTCGTCTTCGCCAAGTCCGAGGCGATGCGGTGCGAAGGCGACGTCCTCCTCCACGGTCGGGGCGAAGAGCGCGGACTCGGGGAACTGGAAGACGAGCCCGACCCTGCGCCGCAGTTCGCTCTTCTTTAGTGTCGTGGCGTCCACGCCGTCCACAAGCACCTCACCGCCGGTCGGCGCGAGCAGCAGGTTCATGTGCTGTACGAGCGTACTCTTTCCGGATCCCGTACCACCTACGATGCCGAACACCTCGCCGGGCTCCACAACGAGCGAGACGCCGCGCAGCGCCTCGACCTCGAAGGGAGTGCCAGGCGCGTAGACGTGCCTGAGGTCTTTGAACTCCAGTCTCATCGCGCCCTCGTCGTTGTCCTCGCCAGGATGGCCCCGGCCAGCTCCTCCGGCGTACGCATCTTTGCAGGCGACAGACCGAGCTCGAGAGCGAGCCTCGGCACGACCGGCAGAACAAGCCGGTTATCTGCCAGTAATTCCGCGTCTGAGAGCAATAGTTCAGGCGTCTCGTCAGCCACGAGCTTTCCGCCGTTAAGGACGAGTATACGATCAGCGTCGGCGAGCTCTTCGAGGTGGTGGGTGACGTGCAGGACGGTCTTCTCGGTGCGAAGGGCCGCGAGGTGCTCGAGTACCTCCCTGCGACCTTCTGCGTCGAGCATCGAGGTTGGTTCGTCGAGGACGAGTATCTCGGGTTCGACGGCGAGGAGCCCGGCGAGGGCGACCCGCTGCTTCTCGCCGCCCGAGAGGGTGTGTGGCTCGCGGTGCTCGTAGCCTTCGAGCCCGACGGCCCGTATGGCATTGGCGACCTTCTCCCTCATCTCCTCGCGGGGGACGCCAAGGTTCTCGAGGCCGAAAGCCACATCGTCCTCCACGAAGGGGGCGACGAGGCCGTTCTCGGGGTTCTGGAATAGGACGCCTAGGTACTTGCGCACTTCGAAGGGTTCTGTTGCAGGATCGCGTCCCGACACGCGCACGCTACCCGAATCAGGCCTCAGCAGGCCGTTCAGGAGGCGGACGAGCGTAGATTTGCCGCCGCCGTTCGGGCCGACGATACCGACGTACTCCCCGGCGCGGACCTCGAAGCTCACCTCTGAGAGGGCCGGGGTGTCGGCGTAGGAGAAGCTCAGCTTCTCGCAAGAAACGGCGAGGGACCCACCTTGGCGGGTCCCATTGCCGGGGTTCTCCATGTGTGGCGCTACTCCGCTGTGTGGTTGACCAGCTCCAGGTAGACGGTCTCGGCGCCGTCGCCGAGCCTGGGACCCAGCTTCAGGATGCGCGTGTAGCCAGAGTTACGGTCGTCGAGTTCGGGGGCCACGTCCTCGAAGAGACGGCGGACTACCGTCTTGTCCTTCAGGATCTTCACCGCCTGGCGCCTCGATGCGAGGTCGTCCTTCTTCGCCGTGTTAATCAGCTTGTCAACGACGCCGCGGAGCTCTTTGGCCTTCGGGGCCGTCGTCTTAATGCGGCCGTGTGTGATCACCTGCCCCGCCATCGTACCGAGCATCAGGTTCCTGTGCTGCGCCTCGCGGCCCAGCTTGCGGCCTCGTTTAGCGTGCCTCATTGCCCTCGCTCTCCAGTGAATATCCGTATTCGAGGAGCTTCGAACGGATCTCGTCCACGCTCTTCATCCCGAGGTTGCGGATGTTCATGAGCTCCTCTTCGGTCATGGTGGCGAGCTGGCCTATGGTGTCAACCCCCTCGCGCTTGAGGCAGTTGTATGAGCGGACCGTGAGCTCCAGGTCCTCGACGGGGCGCTCGTCGGTGATCACAGGCCGCCCGCCGCGCTGGCGGGCATCGGGGGCGTTGGCCCCCTGGTAGCCGTCGGTGAAAAGCCCTAGGAAGTCCATGAGCTGCTTGGAGGCATCCTGCAGCGCCTCCTGCGGCTCGATGCGCCCGTCGGTGAAGACCTCCATCCGCAGGGAGTCGAGGTCCGCCCTCGCGCCCGCCCGCGTCTCCGTGACCGTGTAGTTGACCCTCTGTACGGGCGAGAACAACGAGTCGACGGCGATGACCCCTATGGGGTCGGCGTCGCTCTTGTTCTGCTCGGCCCTGGCATAGCCCTGGCCCCTCTCGACCGTCAGCCGCATGTCCAGATGACCGCCATCGGAGACGCTCGCTATGTACGCCTCGGGGTCGACTATCTCGACGTCGGCCTTCAACTCTATGTCGGCAGCCGTTACTTCGCCGGGGCCGTCTTTCGCTATGGCGAGCTCTATGGGCTCCTCACGCTCGAGCTTGAACTTCAAGCCCTTCACGTTGAGGATGATGTCTACGACATCCTCTTTGACGCCTTCGATCGTCGAGAACTCGTGCGAGACGCCCTCTATGCGGATCTTGGTCACCGCGGCCCCCGTGAGCCCCGAGAGCATCACGCGCCTGAGCGAGTTGCCTAGGGTGTGCCCTAGTCCTCGCGGCAAAGGCTCGGCGACGAATATCCCGCGCCGGCCCTCTTCTTCTTCCACCCTGAAACGGGGTGGTGCTATGTCCAACATCGTCAAAATATCACCTGCTAGAAATGTGTTTGGTCGTTACCGGCTGTAGAACTCGATGATGAGCTGCTCTTCGACGGGCGTGTCGATCTCGTCGCGGCCCGGCGTGTGCAGGAGCCTTCCCGTGAAGTTGTCGTGGTCCGCCTCCAGCCACGGCGGAACGGCGACGACGTTCTCGACGGCGTTCTGGATCGGCACGAGGTTCCTGCTCTTCTCCTTGACCGTGATGACGTCGCCTGGCTTGAGTATGGCCGATGGGACGTTGTGCTTGCGGCCGTTGAGCTGGAAGTGCCCGTGCACGACGAGCTGGCGCGCCTGCGGACGGCTCGTCGAGAAGCCCATCCTGTAGACGACGTTGTCCATCCTGAGCTCCATGAGCCTGAGAAGGTTCTCGCCCGAGACGCCCTGCATCCTGGTGGCCTTGTCGTAAGCCCGCCTGAACTGCTTCTCGGAGACGCCGTAGTACCAGCGTGCCTTCTGCTTCTCCATCAGACGCAGCCCGAACTCGGTCTGGCGGTGCCTGCCGCGCCCGTGCTCTCCTGGCGGGTAAGGCTTCTTCTCTAGCGGGTTCTTCCGCATCGACGAGAGCATTACCCCCGCCCGCCGGTCTCTCCGGCCCCTCGGTCCTGTGTAACGTGCCATTCAGCTACCCCCTGCGCCTCTTGGGCGGCCTGCAACCGTTGTGCGGCTGGCCCGTCACGTCCTTTATGGAGAGCACCTCTATGCCCATCGACTGGAAGGTACGGGCGGCCATGTCCCTGCCCGAGCCGTGGCCCTTCACCTGTATGTCAGCGCGCCTCATGCCCTGGTCTATCGCCTTGTTCGCCACGCTTTCCGCCGTCATCTGGGCCGCGAAGGGCGTGCTCTTGCGGCTCCCCTTGAACCCGAGCGATCCCGCCGACTCCCAGGCTATGACGTTGCCCTCCTGGTCGCTCACGGAGACGATGGTGTTGTTGAAAGAGCTCTTTATGTGGACCACGCCGGTCGTAACGTTCCTGCGGACCTTGCGCCGCGCCCGGCTCGCCCCGCGCGTGCGCTGCCGCTGTTGCTGCCTCTGCCTACCCATCTACCTCTTCTTCCTCCCGCCTATTGACGGCTTCGGTCCCTTGCGCTGGCGGGCGTTCGTCTTCGTACGCTGCCCCCGCACGGGCAGGCCCCTGCGGTGCCTGATCCCACGGTAAGTCCCGATGTCTATGAGCCGCCTGATGTTCTGCTGCGTCTCCCGCCTCAGGTCGCCCTCGACCTCGACGTTCTGGTCGATGTAAGTCCGGATCTTGCCGACCTCGCCCTCGGCCAGGTCCCGCACCTTCGTGTTCGGGTCGACCTCGGTCTCGCGGCAGATCTTCCTGGCCGTCGAACGGCCGACGCCGTAGATGTAGGTCAGCCCTACCTCGACTCTCTTCTCCCGTGGCAGGTCTACTCCCGCTATCCGCGCCATGCTAGCCCTGCCTCTGCTTGTGACGCGGGTTCGTGCATATGACCCGCACCACCCCGCGGCGCCTTATCACCTTGCACCGCTCGCATATGGGTTTCACGC
>DASSJP010000455.1:0-7192 GCA_035691165.1 Rubrobacter sp. | reverse complement strand
GCGCATCAGGCGCACGAGCGCCGCTGATGCGCCTATGGCGTCGCCATCTGCACCGACGTGCGTCGTTACAGCGACCCTGTCGAGGGTCTTCAAAAAGTCAGCGATCTCCCCTAGCGTATTATTCTTCATCGTGCGCGTCGTCATCTTTCCTTACCTCCCTCAAAGCGGCTTCTATCCTCGTCGCGCGCTCCACAACGGGGTCAGGCTCGAAGCGCAGCCTGGGCGTACGCTTGAGGCGTGTCTGCGCCCCTACGGCGGCCTGGATGCGCCCTGCGGCGCTCTGCAAGCCTTCGTGCGCGGCTTCCATGTCCTCCCCGGCCAGCACGCTGTAGAACACCGTCGCGTGGGCCAGGTCGGGGCTCACGCGGACTCCCGTAACCGTCACGAGACCCTGGATGCGCGGATCAGAAAGCGAGGCGACCTCCTCGCCGGTGATCTCCTTCAGTTGCGACTCTACCTTGCGCGTGCGCTCACTCATAGCTTCACGAACTCCTCGCGCCAGTCCAGTATCGACAGTTCCTCGTAGTTGAGGAGCGTCCTTCGCAGTTCCTCACGCTTCTCCTCGGCCGCGCCGCGGGAGACCGCTGCGAGTGCGATCTCCATCGTGGCGCGCTGCCAGCGGTCCTGGTTGTCCGACTCGACCACGGAGATGTTCTTGCGGCGCAGGCGATCCTTCAGGGAGCGCATCGTCTGGCGCTTATCCTTCAGGCTGGAGGCGAAAGGCAGCTCCAGCTCTAGCCTTAACGTGCAGAACAAAGGCCGGGGTTACCTCGGGACCTCGACGGTCTCGAAGAACTCGAGCACGTCGCCTTCCTTGATGTCGTTGAAGTTCTCGACGCCGACGCCGCACTCGAAGCCCTCTCGCACGGATCGGACGTCGTCCCTGAACCGCTTCAGGGAGGCGATATTGCCCTCGTAGACCACGGTGCCGTCACGCACGACGCGAACGCGGTTGTTGCGGAAGATTTCACCACTCGTGACGTAGCAACCAGCGACCACCCCCGCGTTCGGGACCCTGAAAGTCTGGCGCACCTCGGCCGTACCCGTCTCGCGCTCCTGAATCTCGGGGGCGAGCATCCCTCGCATGGCGGCTTCGATCTCTTCGAGAGCCTTGTAGATCACGTCGTAGGTACGGATCTCGACGCCCTCACGCTCCGCGACCTGCTTGGCCGTGTTGTTCGGCCTCACGTTGAAGCCGAGCAGGATGCCGTCGCTGGCAGAGGCGAGCATCACGTCGGACTCCGTAAGTGCTCCCACGCCGCTGCGCACGATGTTGACGCGAACCTCATCCGTGGAGAGCTTGGCGAGCGCCTCCTTGAGCGCCTCGACGGCGCCTGCGACGTCGGCCTTGACGACGAGGTTGAGGTCCTGGGTACCACCCTCGCCGAGAAGCTCTTCCAGAGTGCGGCGCTTGCCGCCCTGCGCGAGTTCTTGACGGCGCAGCTTCTCCTCGGCCTGCTGGGCGCGGTCGCGCGCGATCCGCTCGTGGTCGACGACCTCGAAGCGGGTCCCTGCCTCAGGGACGCCTGAGAGGCCGAGGATCTCCACAGGTGTCCCCGGTCCTGCGTCCTTGACGCGCTTGCCCGTGTAGTCGAGCATCGCCCGCACTCTCCCGTAGGCCGTACCCGCGAGCACGGCGTCGCCCTTCTGCAGCGTACCCCGGCTCAAGAGCAGCGTCGCGACGGGGCCGCGGCCAGGGTCGCGCTCCCCCTCGATCACATACCCGCTCGCCGGCGCCTTCGGGTTTGCCTTCAGGTCCTCGAGCTCGGCCACGACCAGTATATTCTCGAGAAGCTCGTCGATACCCTCACCGGTCTTGGCCGATACGGGGACGGTGACCGTATCGCCGCCGTAGGCTTCAGGGACGAGCTCCCGCTCGGAGAGTTCTCCGAAGACGCGGTCCTGGTTCGCGTTGGGAACGTCTATCTTGTTGAGCGCGACGACCATGGGGACGCCCGCCGCCCTCGCGTGCTCGATGGCCTCGATAGTCTGGGGCATGATGCCATCGTCTGCGGCAACGACTAGCACGACAACGTCGGTCACCCGCGCACCACGGGCGCGCATCTCCGTGAAAGCCTCGTGGCCAGGCGTGTCTATGAAGGTAACCTTCCTGCCGTCGGACTCCACCTGGTAAGCCCCTATGTGCTGCGTAATCCCGCCGGCCTCACCAGACTGGACGTTGGCCCTGCGTATGCGGTCGAGAAGGCTCGTCTTGCCGTGATCCACGTGTCCCATCACCGTTACCACGGGCGGCTTCTCGACAAGGTCGGCCGGGTCGTCGTCGGGGGCGACCTCCAGCGGCTCCGGCTCCTCGACGGCGCGGATCTCGACCTCCACCCCGAGTTCCTCGGCGACGAGCTCTATCTCCTCGGTCGATAAGGTCTGGGTAAGCGTCTTCATCTCCCCGAGCCCCATGAGGACCTTGATCACCTGGGTCGGAGGGACCCCGAGCGCGTCACCGAAATCCTTGACGCTAGCCCCCGGCTCGACGCGAACCCCACCGCTCTTAGGCTCCTTCTTCTCCTCGACGGGAGCCCTCTCCGGCTCCCTGGAAGCGGCGGCAGGAGCGGCCTGACGAGCGCCGCGGTTCCGCGCGCTCGCGTCTATGACGACCCGACGGCGCTTCTTCTGCGGACGGCCCTGCTGCGGTCCGGAGACGGGCTCCTCCGCAGGAGCCTCCTGTATGGTCGCTCCATGCCCAGTATGCTCGGCCTCGACGCGTGCTCCCTGCGCCTCGGCTTCCTGGGCTTCCGAACGGCCGTTGGACGTCTCGGCCCCGGCGCCGAAAACCTGCTCGTAGACGTTGTCTTCGACGGAAGAAGAGTGGCTCTTGACCTCGACCCCCGCCTCCTTCAGGCGTTGTATGACTTCCTTGCTCTCAAGAGACTGCTCGCGGGCTATCTCGTATACGCGTTTACTCATCAGATCCCCTACCCTCTACCATGCCCTCGAACTCCGCGGCCTGCGCCTGGTGCGACGGGATACCGCAGAAGAGCGAGCCCGGCAGCGCCATGTTGGCACACCTGCGCCCGTTTGAGAGGACCGCCCGGCAGCGGTGCATCGTCGAGTCCTCGTCGGGCTCCCAGTCCTCTTCCTCTTCCTCGTATTCCGTCGCCTGGCTCTCGGGCTTTATGTCTATCGTCCAGTCTGTCAGCTTGACGGCGAGGCGGGCGTTCTGGCCCTCGCGGCCTATGGCCAGCGAGAGCTGGTCGTCGGGCACGATGACCTCGGCCTGCTTCTCGTCCTCGTCCAGGTAGACCTCGCGCACGCGAGCGGGGCTCAAGGCCTTCGCTATGAAGCGCGCGGGCTCGGGGTCCCACTGGATGATGTCTATCTTCTCGTTTCTGAGCTCGGAGACGACGGCCCTGACGCGGCTCCCGCGCGGGCCGACGCAGGCCCCTACAGGGTCAACCCCAGGCTCCTTCGACCACACTGCGACCTTCGAGCGCAGCCCGGCCTCGCGGGCGACGGCCCTTATCTCGACGAGGCCGTCGTAGATCTCGGGCACCTCAAGCTCGAAGAGGTTCCTGAGCAACCCCTCGTGGCGCCGGCTCACGGTCAGGCTCGGGCCGCGGCCCCCCTCCCGGATCTCCAGCAGATAGACCTTGAGCCGCTGGCCGTTCTCGTAGCGTTCGTTGGGCACCTGCTCGCTGGCGGGCAGGATCGCCTCTACCCGCCCGAGGTCAACGAGCGTCATCCGCCTGTGGGCCTGCTGGACGATGCCCGTTACGACGTCGCCCATGCGCTCGCCGTACTCCTCGAGCAACTGCTCGTTGTGTACCTCGTTCAGGCGCTGGTAGAAGGTCTGGCGCATGACCTGGGCGGCTATGCGCGTGAAGTCGTGCGGCGTTATGTCCTCGCCGTCCTTCAACACCCGCAGGTCGCCCGTCTCTTCGTCGAGGACGACCCTTGCGTCCTCCTCAGCCCCCTCCCGGCCCTGGTACGCGGCGAGCAGCGACTCCTCAAGCACGCCCTTCACCGTCTCGAAGGGGATGCCCTTATCCGTCTCTATCTCGTGCAATGCTGACAACAATGCAGTATTCACTTGTATATATCCTCCTTGAGGTTCGCGCGGGTAACGGAACCGAACGGCAGCTCCACCTCCGCTCCCTCGGAGAGTTTTAGTATGAAAGCCTCTTCACTCGTCCGGTCTATGACGCCCGTGAAGTTCCTACGTCCATCCACAGGCTCGTCGATCCTGACCTTCGCCTCGTGACCGACGAAGCGCCTGAAGTGCTCGGGCCTCGTCAGCGGGCGCTCGATGCCTGGTGACGAGACTTCGATGGGGCCGTCATAGCCCTCGGCCTCGACCGCAGGCGCGATGATGGTGGCAACATGCGAGCAGAACTCGTGGTCCACCGGGCCGTTCTCCCGGTCAAGGAGCAGAGTAAGCAAAGGCCCCCCTGAGAACCGCGCCTCGACCAGCTCGGTCCGCTCGGGGAGCACGCCCTCCACCACCTGTGTAAGCCTCTCCAGTGTCGCCGTCTCTCTCACCTACTCCAAACGATAAAAAAAGCAACGGGCCCGAAGACCCCTTGCTCCGTTTCAGCACATTCGATTATATCTCAGAGTATGTAGGTTACAAGGCTACACGGGGCCATGTGGCACTACCTTCCCGAGCATCCCGCCACGTCCGGGAGCAGGGCACCATGCGTAACGAGACTGAAGTCTTCAACGAGTCTACTTGCGCCCGTCCTTCCCTATCTCATCGAAGAGGGCGTCGTAGATCTCATCTCGTCCAACTTTGCGTAGCGGCTGGCCTTTGGAGAAGATCACACCGTCATCCTTGCCGCCTGCGACGCCGTAGTCCGCATCACGCGCCTCACCAGGACCGTTGACAATGCAGCCCATGACGGCGACGGTGAAGTGGTCCTCGAAGTGCTTGAGACCTTCTTCGACCTTCGCCGCCATCCCGATCACGTCGAAGCCCAGAGTTCGGGCGCAACTCGGGCAGGCGATGACGTTCGGACCCCTGTGCCTCAGGTCGAGGGCCGAGAGGATCTGGTACGCAACCGGTATCTCCTCGACGGGGTCCTCCGCGAGCGAGATGCGGATGGTGTCACCGATACCGTACGGGAGGAGCTGGCCCAGAGCGGCGGCACTCTTTATGGCGCCCGGCAGCTTGGTGCCCGCCTCCGTGACGCCCAGATGCAGAGGAGCGTCGGAGTACTCGCGGAACTTCTTGTTCGCCTCGACCATCTCGGGGACGTGACTGGCTTTCAGGGAGACCTTGAAGTCGAAGAAGTCCATCTCCTCGGCGATCTCCACCTTGTGGAGCGCGCTCGCCACGAGCGCCTCGTGTTTGGGTAGGTCCGAGAACCGCTTCTCGACCGACCCGGAGTTGACCCCGATGCGCATCGCGGCTCCGGTCTCCTGGCACTTCTCGATCACCTGACGGTAGCGGTCGTCGCTCCCGACGTTGCCAGGGTTGATGCGGACGCATGCGGCACCGGCGTCGGCAGCCCCGAGGGCCATCCTGTAGTCGAAGTGGATGTCCGCTATAAGCGGAACGGGGGAACGCCAGACAATCTCCCTGAAGCCTTTCAGCGCCTTCGACCCGTTGACGGAGATGCGCACGAGGTCGGCTCCGGCGGCGTTCAGGTCGTAGACCTGCTGCACCGTCGCCTCGACGTCGTAGGTCATCGTATTCGTCATCGACTGCACGGCCACCTGGGCACCGCCGCCTATAGGTACGTCGCCGACCTTGATCCGGCGGCTCGTGATCGGGCGTTCTCGCAGTGCTGCCTCTGTCATCTCACTCCCATTTACGTTTCTGACGACCCTATCTTAATCCGGGATGAACGGCTGTCCAGTGAAGATTTTACTAAGGTCCGCGTAAGTCGCGAACAGGAACAGGGCGAGCACGAGGACGATCCCGAAGGCCGCGATCTTGCCCATCGTCTGCTCGCTTACGGGCCTGCCGAGCACCTTCTCAGCCGCAATGAAGAAAAGGTGCCCGCCGTCGAGTGGCAGGATCGGCAACAGGTTGAAGATGGCGAGGTTCAAACTGATAAGGGCGAGCAGCGGCATGAAGAATCCCTGGTTTACCGCCGTGCTCCCGACCGATGCTATACCCACAGGCCCGGTAACGTTCTGGTAGAGATCCTTCTCCCCCGTCACGAGTTGCCCGACGAAAACCCCGAGCTTGACGGTGATCTCGACGCACCGCTGCGCGGCGAGGCCGACCGACTTGAGTGGCCCGTACGTGGTCGTCACTATCTCCGGACGTACACCCACGAGCGCGCGATCTTTGTTCTCGGGATCAGCGCCCAGCTTCCCCGTGAATGTCTTGTGTGAACCGTCGCGAACGACGGTGACCGTCACCTTCTCTCCTGGCTCACGACCTTCCATCTGGCGTTGGAACCCGTCCCAGGTCTTTACCCGATCGTTATCCAGACCGACGATTCTGTCGCCAGGTCGTATCCCGACCTCCTGCGCCATCGAGCCAGGCTCGACAGCGTTTACGACCGGCTTGACGTCCGTGACCACGCCCTGGAACATGTAGACGCCGGCAAGTATAACGACGGCGGCAAGGATGTTGGCGACGGGACCGGCGAGGATTATCAGAGCCCGCCGCCACGCCGCTTTGGCGTGATAGGTATCCCGTCCCTCCGCGCCGTCTCCCATCCCCGCCATCTTGGCGAATCCCCCGAGCAGGAATATGCGGAATGAGTAGACGGTCTTGCCGATCTTCTTCTTGAAGAGCGGTGGTCCGAAACCTATCCCGAACTCGGGGACCCTGACGCCAAGAGCTTTGGCCGTGAGCATATGCCCGAGCTCGTGGATGACTATGAGGAAGATCAAACCTAGCAGCGCGACGATGATGGTCATCTGACGACACACCTCTCCGCCTCATCGCGCGCCCATCCGTCTACTGCCTTTATGGATTCCATGCTCTGCATCTTACCGAAGTCGGGCACTTTCTCGAGGACCTCCTCGATCGCATCCGCTATACGTAGGAATGTTATCCTGCCGTCAAGGAAGGCCTCGACAGCAACTTCGTTGGCCGCATTGAGCGCGACCGGATATGCCCCTCCCACACGACCGGCCTCGACGGCGAGCGGCAGGCACCTGAACACGTCGTCGCGCGGCCCCTCGAAGCTCCAGCTGACGCCGTCGAAGGGCACGGGCTCGGCCCCCACGTCAACCCTCTCCGGATACAGAACCCCGAAGGCTATGGGTAGCCTCATGT
>DASSJP010000454.1:0-15149 GCA_035691165.1 Rubrobacter sp. | reverse complement strand
GGCACGTGTCGAGGATCTCCGGCGACAGAGCAGGCAGTTGGAACGACAGGTAGCCGATCAGGAGGCATCCTTCCGCGAGTCGCAAGACAGGTACAGGGATCAGGCGCGCGCCGCGTATAAAGGTGACAGCCTGGAAGGCCTGGCGGCCCTGCTCGACGAATGGTTCAGTTCTGGGGACGGTGGGGGAGTTGTCGATCCCGGCGTGGCCCACATCCTCCTCGATGGTCGACAGAGCCTGGCCGCGTACGAGGATTCCGGGCAAACACTCAGGAACACGAAACGTCAGATCTCGCAGAAACGAACCGACTACGATGTTGCCATAAAGGAGGAGCAGAAGACGGCCGCGGACCTCAGCCGGCGCAAGCAGGCGCTCGACGAGTCGATAGCCCGCCTGGGCGCCAGCAAAGCGCGAACGGAAGACCGTCTGCAGAAGCTCAAGGCGGCGGAGCGAGCCCGCATCCTTAAGAGTGCGGCGGCTACCGGCTGGGGAGACGCGAGTAGAGGGTACGAGTTAGAGATCGCACGCGAGGACATAGTCGCCCGTGCCGTCGAGCCGATTCCCAAGAAGGAGTACATAAAGCTCTACAAGAAAGCGGCCGGGGACTACGGGTTCGGGCCTGACTGGTACATACTTGCGGCGGTGGGGAAGGTCGAGTCGAATCACGGCGAGAACATGGGTCCTTCCAGCGCGGGCGCAATGGGCCCGATGCAGTTCCTGCCGTCGACGTGGGAGACCTCGGGAGTGGACGGCAACGGCGACGGGGTCGCGAACATAATGGACCCCGAAGACTCCATACCAGCGGCCGCCGGCTATCTCAAAGACGGCGGAGCGCCGCGGGACTGGTACAGAGCCCTCTATTCCTACAATCACGCCGACTGGTACGTAAAGAAGGTCCTCGCCGTGGCGGAGGCGTACAGGCGCCTGGCCAACGACCAAAGGGTCGGTCCCTACCTCTAGCGCTGGACCCACAATCCCCTAAGAGGAACGCCCGGGTACGACGATTTCGTGCACTTTGTACAAAGACCGGACGGGAGCCTTTCTCTAGCATGGACTATCTGTGACCGGATAGCCAGAGAGAGGACAGAACATAAGGTTACAGCAACGGGTCTATCTGACCCTGGTTGCGGCGGCTTTGATCTCAGGACTCGCTGTGACGGGACTCGCAGGTTGTGGACGGGGTGCGAACGGTGGCGAGGCCGCAGAGGGCGGAAAGCAGGGAAGGACACTGACCATACTCGCTGCTTCCTCGCTCACGGACGCTTTCGGGGAGCTTGCGAAGACCTTCGAAAAGCAGAACCCTGGCGCAGAGGTCCGCACGAGCTTCGGGGCAAGTTCGGACTT
The DNA here is from genome assembly GCA_035691165.1 of Rubrobacter sp. Classification (GTDB taxonomy): domain Bacteria; phylum Actinomycetota; class Rubrobacteria; order Rubrobacterales; family Rubrobacteraceae; genus Rubrobacter_D. Next base: position 13,807 of record DASSJP010000454.1, on the reverse strand, counting down.
GCTCGCTCAGATCCAGCAGGGGGCGCCCGCTGACGTCTTCGCCTCAGCGGATCAGGAGAACATGGACACGGCTGTGAAGGGCGGATTCGTAGCCGGGAGGCCCGAGATCTTCGTCAAGAACCGGGAGGTCGTCATGGTCCCGATCGAGAACCCGGCGAACATAAAGAGTCTGCGGGACCTCGCGAAGCCAGACATAAAACTCGTGCTGGCCGAGAACGAGGTGCCCGCCGCCGAGTACGCAAAGGAGATACTGCGCAAGGCGCGCACCCGGTACGGGGAAGGTTTCGAGAAGGACGTCCTCTCCAACGTCGTCTCCAGGGAGGCGGACGTGAGAGCTTCCGTCAACCGGGTGGCCGTCGGGGACGCCGACGCCACCTTCGGCTACGCCAGCGACTACACTCCGGAGATAAGGGACCGGGTTGAGGTCGTCCGGATCCCGCCCGAACTCAACATCGTTGCGACCTACCCGGTCGTTGCCCTCAAGGGCGCGAAGAGCCCAGTACTGGCGAAGAAGTGGGTGGACCTTGTGACCGGCGAGGGAGGGCAACGCGTGCTGAAGAAGTGGGGCTTCGAGCCCGCGGCGTGAGGAGACGGAATAAAGAAGGCTTCCCTTCACGCCGCGGGGGCGACGCGCTCGCTTCCGGCCTTGCCGTGGCGGCCCTCGCGCTGCTGGCAGGCTTCGTAAGCCTGCCCATAGTAAGCCTCGTGGTTTGGACGGTAGACAAAGAGGCCTGGCGGGCTATGGCATCGCCGATCGCGGTGGACGCCCTGCTTCTGAGCGTCAAGACCACGGCCATAACGATGGCGGTTCTGCTGGTGGTGGGGACGCCGGCGGCCTACGTCCTTGCCAGGGTGGATTTCCGGGGAAACCGGGTGATCAACACCCTCATAGACATCCCCGTTGTGTTACCGCCGAGCGCGGCCGGAATCGCGCTTCTCCTGGCGTTCGGGAGGCTCGGCCTTGTAGGGAAGTATCTCGACGTCCTCGGCATAACGGTCACCTTCACGACCGCGGCGGTTGTAATGGCCGAGATCTTTGTGGCAGCTCCCTTCTACGTCAGGCAGGCAGCGACGGGTTTCGGCGCGGTGGACAGGACGGTGGAGGAGGCTGCCCTAGTGGACGGGGCGAGCCGGTCCACAGTGTTTTTCAGGGTCACGGTGCCCCTGACGTTTCCTGCGCTCGTCGCCGGAGCGCTCACGGCGTGGGCCCGCGCCCTCGGCGAGTTCGGCGCCACGGTCATCTTCGCAGGCAGCTTCAGGGGCGTTACCCAGACCATACCGCTGGCCATCTTCGCCGAGTTCCACAGAGACCTCGACGCCGCTGTGGCTCTCTCCGTGCTCGTCCTCGGCTTCGCTTTCGCCGTGATCCTGGCCGTCAGGTACCTCACGAATCGCAAAGACTCCTAGCCTATCGTCCACAAGCGTCGGTGATTCAACCCGAACTTTCATTACCCGCTTTCTATCGGGAAGTGGCGTCGCACGTCTTCCGCATGTACAGTGCAGAGATGGAGTTCTGATACGAGTTTCCAGACTGGGTGGTCGGAACGTCCGATTCAGGCTTTTTGGCCTCGTATCTGTCTTGTGTTCGACGCTCGAAACCTAGTGCGTCAAGGCTGTTACGAGACATCGCGTACCTGAGAAATAGTAACAAAGGAACTTTCTCTTCTGTCAACTGAACCGGCGCGTTGCGCGACGACCACGCGCGGATAGATTCTGGACACCGCGCGGATGTAGAATACTTCTATCATCTCTCGATGGCGATCGTTCGATGACTCGCCCGCGGGGATGTTGTGTGAGTCGCATATATCGGTGGGGGAATAGGTGGACGATAACTGTGTAGATGTTCGCGCGGCCATAGAGACAAGCAGGAAGGAACTCCTGGATCTCGGGCTAAGAAACCCCCTGCTGAACTACCGTCCCTCCCGCGCAAGGGGTGTCCAGATTACGGACGAACTCCCCGAAGAGGTCTTCCGCATTCTCGTAACGGAGAACAAGACCATGACGTTCAAGGGCGTGCCTGAGCCGGAGGAAGGCGCCGGGTTCGAGGGAGACCGGGAGGAAGCCGAAGGGCTCGCCGAATATCTTGACCAGCCGGAAGAGAGCGCCTCCGGCGAACCCGCAGCCCGGCATCTTGACCGCAAGCTGCAGACCTCCCTGACCTCCCCGAAGCTGCAAGCGAGGCTCCTGAAGACGCAGAGGGCGGCACGCACCTTCATCGAGGAGCAGGGCATCAACACCCTGTTCCTCGCGCTAGGCATGCTCCGCTGGTTCGAGGACGAGAACAGCCAGGTGGAGCGCTCGGCCCCCCTCGTCCTCGTTCCGCTTCACATGGAGCGTTCGAGCATCCAGGAGAGGTTCCACGTCGAGTACACGGGCGACGAAATCACGGAGAATCTCTCCCTGGCGAGCAAGCTCAGGCTCGAGTTCGACATCTACCTGCCCGAAATGCCAGCTGGTGACGAGATGGATGTCACCGACTACTTCGACGAGATCGAGCGTGCCGTGGCCCGGGAGGGTCGCTGGAGGGTCGACCGGAGGGCGATATCGCTCGACTTCTTCTCGTTCGGAAAATTTCTGATGTATCGCGACCTGGAGGAGGAGCGCTGGCCTGAAAGCGGACGGCTCTCCCGCCACCCCGTCATCGGCAGGCTCCTCGGAGAGCCTGAGGGTTCCGACGGGTCCGCCGAGCCATTCATAGCAGACGACGAGAACGTGGACAAGCACCTCGCTCCTTCGGAGGCGCGCCACGTGGTGGACGCTGACAGTTCCCAGACGCTCGCGCTGCTCGACGCGGACAACGGACGCAACCTGGTGATCCAGGGTCCCCCTGGCACGGGCAAATCCCAGACCATCACCAACCTGATCGCAGAAGCCGTGTCGCGCGGTAAGAAGGTGCTCTTCGTCTCCGAGAAGATGGCGGCGCTCGAGGTGGTAAAACGCCGCCTCGACAGCGTCGGGGTCGGTGAGGCTTGCCTGGAGCTGCACAGCCGCAAGACCAAGAAGACCCATATCCTCCAGGAACTCGGCAGGACGCTCTCGCTCGGCAGCCCCCGCCTCCAAGGCACGGAAGATGATCTGGGCGTTCTCGAAGACCTCAGGGATCGCCTCAACGAATACTCAGAGGCGGTCAATGAGGAGATCGGAGGGTCAGGGATAACACCCTACAGGGCCGTCGGCGAGCTGATTAGACAGGGCGAGCCGGGCGCGAACGCGCCGCGCCTGGACTTCGAGGCCATGAGCGGCTGGAACGTCTCGGAGTTCAGGCGGAGGCAGCTACTCGTCGAGCGCCTCCAGAGCAAGCTGTCGCAGATGGGCTCGCCCCGCAAGAACGTCTTTCACGGAACCACCCTCACCGTGCTGCTGCCCACGGACGCCAGGCGTATAAGGGAGAAGCTATCCTCGGGCCTCAATGCCACGAAGCGCCTTCGAGATGCGTCCCGGGAACTCTCCGAGGCGCTAAAGCTCCCGACCTCCGCGACGAGAGATGACTGCCAGGCGCTCCTGCTCGCCGCCAGGAGCATCGAAGGCGCCCCCGATGTATCCGGCATGAACCTGAAGGCTGTGGAGTGGCTGAGGAGCCGGAAGGACATCGAGGATCTCGTGTCCTCTGGACGCACCCACTCGCGCATCGTCAACGAACGCTCGGACGTCCTGATACCGGAGGCTTGGGACCAGGATCTTCTGGAGATGAGGCAGGTGTTCGCGGCCCACGAGAGCTGGTTGCGCAGGCTGTTCTCCAGCCAGTTCAAAGCAGAACGCGACAGGCTACGTGGGCTGTGCCGCGAGTCATTGCCGGAGAGTCACGAGGAACAGCTGGCCCTAATAGACGCCGTTCTCGAAGCCCGCCGCTGCAGGAACGCCGTGGAGGAGCACGAGAGGTTCGGGGAGCGGGTGCTGGGTGAGCGGTGGGAGGGATTACGCTCGGACTGGGAACAGATATCCGGGGTGGTTCCATGGATACAGGAACTGCACGACAACGTGGAGCGGGGGGCTGTGCCGCGGGAAGTCCTCGACCGTCTTGACGAGGGAGCGAACGCGCAGGACGTCTCCGCCCTTCGTACAGCCCTCGAAGAGGTCTTGAAAGAGCACACACTCGCCGTATCTGACGCCGTCGAAGAGCTCTCGTTCGAGGAAGAGCAGGTGTCCCGGTCTCTCGATGGCTGGACTTTCGACGAGCAGGAGGCGGTTCTCGGTGGCTGGGTGGAACGCTTCCACGAGCTGCAAGAGATCGTCGGCTTCAATCAGCTCGCCAGAGAGCTTCGAGAACAGGGTCTGTCCAGCGCCGTCGAGGTGGGGGAGAGCTGGGAGGAGGCAGGGTCCGGACTCGTGGACGCGTACCGGTATACTTGGTTCGAGGGTCTGGCCGAAAATGCCCTCAGGGAGCGTACGGCTCTCTCGGAGTTCGATCGCGGAGGGCACGAGCAGATCGTGGCCAAGTTTCGAGAGTTGGACGCTCTGAACCTCCGGCGCAACCGTGCGCTCGTGGCCCTGTCGCACTGGAAGGGCGTACCCAACCACGAGGGGGGAGGCCAGCTCGCCGTCCTCAGGAGGGAGTTGAACAAGAAGCGCCGCCACCTCCCGATCCGCCAGCTCATGAGAAGGGCGGGCAACGCCGTGCAGGCGATAAAGCCCGTCTTCATGATGAGCCCGCTCTCGATAGCGAACTATATAGAACCGGGCAGCGTGGAGTTCGACCTCGTGGTATTCGACGAGGCAAGTCAGGTCAGGCCCGTCGAGGCGCTAGGAGCCGTGGCCCGCGGGCGGCAGACCGTCGTCGTCGGCGACGACAGGCAGCTTCCCCCGACGCGCTTCTTCGACTCGCTGCTCGAAGGCGAGCCCGAGGACGAGCTGAATGTTACCGGGGACCTCGAGAGCGTCCTCGGTCTGTTCCTGGCCCAGGGGATGCCCCAGAGGATGCTCCGCTGGCCATACCGGAGCCGCCACGAGTCCCTCATAACGGTCTCGAACCACGAGTTCTACGACGACCGCCTGACCATCTTCCCGAGCCCCGACCGTACCGGAGAAGACCTCGGCCTCGTCTACCACCACCTCGCGGGGACCGTGTACGACAGGGGCAAGACCCGCACCAACGCCGGAGAAGCCCGCGCGGTGGCGGAGTCTGTCATGAGACACGCGAGGGAGAATCCTCGCCGCACCCTCGGCGTGGTCGCTTTCAGTTCCTCGCAGGCTCAGGCCATCGAGGATCAGCTCGAGCTGCTCCGCAGGAGCGACCCGTCGTGCGAGGAGTTCTTTTCTCGCCACCCGTTCGAGCCCTTCTTCGTCAAGAGCCTCGAGAACGTGCAGGGCGACGAGCGGGACGTCATGTTCATAAGCGTCGGCTACGGAAGGGACGCCAACGGAAACCTCACGATGGTCTTCGGCCCCCTCAACCAGGACGGCGGCGAGCGTCGGCTCAACGTCCTCATAACCCGAGCCCGCAGGCGCTGCGAGGTGTTCACTAACATCCTGCCAGACGACCTGGACCTTGCCCGCACCAACGCGCGGGGTGTCCGGTCGCTCAAGATCTTTCTCAGGTTCGCAAGAGAGGGACACCTGGACGTACCCACCGCCTCGGGACGGGATCCGGACTCTCCATTCGAGGAGGCGGTTCTACGGGCTTTGCGTGATCTCGGGTACGAGGTGGATCCCCAGGTCGGGAGCGCAGGGTTCTTCGTGGACCTGGCCGTAAAAGACCCAGAGAAACCGGGACGCTACCTGCTCGGCGTAGAGTGCGACGGAGCAACCTACCACAGCGCCCGTTCGGCGAGGGATCGGGATCGTCTCCGGCAGGAAGTGTTGGAAGGACTTGGGTGGCGGATACACCGCGTCTGGAGCACCGACTGGTTCACTAGCCCTGACAGCGAGATGAGACGTCTTGTGGAGGCCATAGAGAGAGCCCGACTCCACACGGGGCATGAAGGCGGCACTATTGAGGACACCGCGACTCTCACAGAGGCCCGCGACACCGGCGAAGGCCCGGTCGAGCGCTTCGAACGGGTAGAGTCGACGGGCGTAGCCCTGCCGAAATACGAGACGGCCCGGCCCAATACATCGGACTACAACTTTGAGGTGTGGGATCTACACGAGGTACATCTCGACGACATGGCAGCGTGGATCGCCGAGGTTGTCTGGATCGAAAGTCCTGTGCACCTGGACGATATCGTCAGGCGTATCGCGGAGGCGGGCGGCGTGTCGCGGGCGGGGCGAAGGATCCGGGAAAAGGTCATAGCAGGATGCCGCCGGACTCTAAAGCAAGGGAGAGCGAGGCGCTCGGGTGACTTCTTCTGGCTGCCGGAGATGCAAGAAGCCCCCCTGAGGGATCGGAGCGACCTGCCCGACTCCTCGAAGAAGCCGGAGAGGATAGCCCCCGAGGAGATAGGCAAGGCCGTAGAGAAGGTCGTCTCCGAATCCTTCGGAATGCGAAAAGAGGACATTCCGCCCTCCGTTCTAAAGCTACTTCTCGGCTTCAGGCGCACCACGAGGGGCGCGTCGGTCACGATCATGGAAGTAGTGCAGAGGATGATTGGGGAAGGGAAGCTATCAGAAGAGGGCGATCACGTCTCTGTAGCGGACAGAGTTTGAATGAAGAACAGGACAACTCCGCTAGTGAAAGGGATTCGGAATGCAGCGCCCGATCAGGACGCTGCGTTCCGCGCTTATGGCGTCGGATCAGACACCGGCAAGGAGGGAAATCCACTGGCAGAGGCTATGCCACGTCGCCGCCGTCGGTCAGGATCATGACGTCCGTCGCCTTGACGAGGGCGGTTGCCTGCTTGCCGGGTTGGAGGCCTAGCTCGTCTGCGCTCTCACGGGTGATGAGCGCCACCAGGTGATTGTCCCCGACCTGGAGGGTTATTTTGGCCGCCGCTTCTCCTTTGACCACCTCGGTGATGGTGCCGGGCAGTCGGTTACGGGTGCTCAGTTGCATCTCGTTCTCCTCTCTCCGTAGCCAGCAGTCCAAGTTGTAGCGCGAGTGCTACCCTGTGGTCCTTCAAGTCTAAACCGGTCAGGCTCTGTATGCGCTCAAGGCGGTAGAGCATGCTGTTGCGGTGCAGAAACAGGCGGTCGGCGGCCTCGCTCGCGTTGGCTCCTGCCGCAAAGTACGTCTTCAGGGTCCGAACAAGGTCGCTCCGACGCGTCCTGTCGTGCTCTTGTAGAGGTGAGATGAGGGCCCGAAAAGGCTCCAACGCAGAATCTTTCCCCAGTTCCAGCAGGAGTAGCTCTATGTCCATGATCACCTTTCCAGACATAGGGAAAAGATATGGTTGACGAATCTAACAGATCCTCTACTCGCGTGCTAAAAAGAGCGCATGAACGCTTCCCGCTCGGATATGTTCCGCAGACTGCTCGAAAGGGACCCGAGAAACCCCATGGTCCTCTACTCGCTCGGCAACGAGCTGTTCAAGGAGGGACGCTACGAGGAGGCCCGTGATCACCTGCGCCGTGCGATCGAAAACAAGCCGGATTACTCTGTGGCATACAGGATGCTCGGCCGCGCCCACTACGAGCTTCACGAAAATGCCGATGCGCGAAACGTCTTCCTGAAGGGCAAAGAGGTCGCCAGGGAGAACGGCGACCTCCAGACCGTGAAGGAGATAGATGTCTTCTTGCGCCGGCTGGAGAAACGAGAGATGGGGGAGGGGTAGCCCTCGATCTGCTAACATCCCTGGCGTGTCGGAAGCCACGGTAGGCATCCTCGTGGACTACGAGAGCCCGCTCGCCCGCAGGGTGGCTGGTGACGTGTGGTCAGGCCTCTCAAGGGCCGCTCTCGAAGCCGGCTTCACGAAGACGACCGCTCTGTGGGAGAGCCTGAGGGAGACCCGTATTGCCCCGGATCTCGAAGGTCCGCTCGTCCACGTTTTCGCCATCGGCCAGGACCGCCCCGAGGCCATCGACGCCGTCGGCGCGATAGGAGATCCAACAGCTCCTCACCTCTACGGCATAGTCGTCGCCGTCCCGTACAGGCCGAGTCCACTCGCGGGGTCCCTCCTGTATCAGGGTGTCGAGCGCCTGACCGGTACAGGCGTGAAGGCAGGCATGGTCGAACCGGCTCTCCTGCACGCCATCCCCGCCGAGTGTGAGCGCTACGCCAGGCACCTCCTCGAAAGGCTCAGGATCCCGTAGAGACCCATTTGGCCGCACTGTTCCTGACCGCCCTCCTCGTCACCGCGGCTTTCGCCGCCCTTGCCTACGCGCTCGGGATGATCAGCCGCGGCGGCGCCCTGGGCGGGCTTTTGGTCGGAACCACGATCTACATCTCACTTGGCCCGCAAGGCTTCGCAGTCCTCGCCCTCTTCGTGATCGGTGGCTCCCTCCTTACCAGGCTCGGCTACCGCAGCAAACTACGCACGGGCAACGCCCAGGAACACGGCGGACGTCGCGGCGCCCGCAACGCCCTGGCGAACTGCGCCGTCGCCGTTCTATGCGCAGTCCTGGCCGCCACGACAGGCTCGGAAACCTTTCTTGCGCCTTTCGTCGCCTCCCTCGGCGCGGCCTTCGCTGACACGACAGAATCCGAAATCGGGCAACTCTTCAGCCGCACGCCGCGTCTGATCACGACCTTCGGGAGAGTACCGCCAGGCACGGACGGGGCCATCTCGCTGCCAGGTACCCTCGCAGGGGCCACAGCAGCAGGCCTCACTGCGGCGCTTGGACTTGCTCTCGGTATTCTCGAAACACCGGAAGGTGCGCTCCTCGTCGCGATAGCAGCGTTCCTGGGAACCGTCGCGGACAGCCTGATCGGTGCCCTCTCATCCCGCGCCGGCAACGAGCTGACGAACGTCCTCTGCACGCTAGTGGCCGCCTTGCTCGCCCTGCTCTTTATCTAGTCCGAGGCTCTACCGTAAATGAAATGTCCACATGCAACACAGTCGCTAGTTCGTGGTTGCGGGCACCGCGCACACCATGCCTTCGCTGAAGCCTGCCGCGCCGATACCGAGTGCAAGGTTGAAGCGGCCGCGTATGTTCGCTAACGTGATCAGGTGCGTCAACGAGCTGGGCGTCGTCGAAGTGCTCCCGCAGCTCGGTGTAGAGTGCTGCTCATGCCGACCGCGTAGTCGAGCACGAGCTTCTCCAGATGCGTGAACAGCTCTCCCGATACCGAGGCAGCACAAGCAATTGCTCGTCGCTCAGGCCCCAGCGGCGCGCGATCTGGGAGCCCAGGTCGATGCAGTACTCGCAGTGCGTAGCACCCTTCAGCTCGGTACGTACACCCCCCGACGGGGAGCACAGGCACCCGAAAACCCACCATCGGCTATCAACACGAAGGCGCGCTAGTCGCCGCGCTCGAGCCGTTCCTTCAGGTTCCGGTAGCTCTTGGGCGCTCCCTTCGCCGCCATCAAGCGGACGGCGGGTACAAGCGGCAAGCCGATCCCGTGCCCCTTGAAGTCGAGTGCGAACGTGACACGTGATCGTTTGCTGTCGTCGAGAGGATCGACGATGATGTTCGCGTTTGGCCTGATCGGTCCAGCGACACCCCGAGCGGCCCAGCTCATGGGCGGATTGATCTCCGTTATCTCCTGGGTCATCGTCCGCTCAGCGCGACCGGTCCGGCGAGTCGTGGTGAACCTTGAGCCTACGCTGGGCGGAGGTCCTCCCTCTATGCGCACGCTCACGACATCCTGTTGCCACTCGGCGAACCGCGAGGGGTCGGTAACGTACGAGAAGACCTCGTCTGGCGGACGGTCGATTTCGATGCTGTGCACGATTGGTGGCATTGTTCCTCCTTCGCAATATGTCACATCTGCCGGGTTTCTTTCGTCAATATAATGACGGAGCACGATGAGGGAATGTGACCGATGGACGAACATGATTGGCTGGCACAGCGATTCGAAGAGCATCGCACCCACCTGAGGGCCATAGCCTACCGTATGCTCGGCTCACTGAACGAAGCTGACGACGCCGTCCAGGAAGCCTGGCTGCGCCTCGCCCGCTCCGACGCCGAAGGCATCGAGAACCTGGGCGGTTGGCTAACTACGGTCGTCGGGCGAGTGTGCCTGGACATCCTGCGCTCGCGCACCTCGCGGCGCGAGGTGTCCATGCCAGACCCGATCGTGAGCCGAGAGAACGGCCTCGACCCCGAGCACGAAGCGCTGTTGGCCGACTCGGTCGGTCTTGCGCTGCTCACCGTGCTCGAAACGCTTACCCCCGCCGAGCGGCTCGCGTTCGTGCTGCACGACACGTTCGGGATGCCCTTCGAAGAGATCGCTCCTATCGTGGGCCGCTCCCCGACCACGGCGAGGAAGCTCGCGAGCCGCGCTCGTCGCCGCCTGCAGGGGGCGTACACTTCTCCCGACGCAGATCTCACCCGCCAGCGAGAGGTCGTCGACGCGTTCTTCGCCGCCGCGCGAGTCGGCGACTTCGACGCGCTCCTGGCAGTGCTCGACCCGGATATCTTGCTACGTGCCGACACCGGGGGCGTGCCTCCAGGCGCACCGCGGGAGGTCCGCGGTGCCACGGCAGTGGCCGAACAGGCGCTCACCTTCTCCCGGCGTGCCCCCTTCGCACAACCGGCGCTCGTAAACGGAGCCGCGGGAGTCGTTGTGATCTCGCGCGGGCGGCCGATTACGGTAATGGGCTTCACTATCAAAGGCGGCAAGATCGTCGAAATCGACATCCTCGCCAACGCCGCTCGCCTCGCCCCACTCGACCTGACAGTCCTCGACGACTGACGTTCAACCCCACGGCGCTTCATCTCCAGCACCGTGGCGAGGAATCAGGGGATCACCCTTGACAACTATCGTACAAAGGTTCATTATGAAACGGTACTGTTTAGTTTACTTAGAAAGGAGATCTCATTGGTTACGGTGTCTGAGGAGCCGGGGCCGAGGGCGAGGGCGAAGCGGGACCAGATCCTAGCCGGTGCGCGGCGGGTGTTTCTGCGCGACGGCTTCGCGGCTGCGAGCACGGACGCCATTGCTGCGGAGGCGAAGGTCTCAAAGAGGACCCTCTACGTCTATTACCCGAGCAAGGAGGATCTTTTCGTGGACGTATTGAGGAAGCTCACCATCGAGAACCCCCAGACGCGGGCTCTGGAGTCCATGGAGGGGATATCGCCTGAGAACCGGGAAGAGCTACGCAGGGATCTGTTCGAACTGGCGCAGAAGATCGTCACGACCATGATGCAGCCGGATTATCTCGCGCTGCTCAGGACGACCATCGCGGACATTCACAGGTTTCCGCAGTTGTCCGGACTCTTCCGCGCCACTGTACCAGAGCGGGCCATGAGCAGCTTCGCCCTCTTCATAGAGCGGACCCGAGAACGAGGGATGATCCGAGAAGACGTGGACGGAGAGGCGGCGGCACGCATGTTCGTTGGCCCTTTGCTCACATACGCCGTCCTCGACGGCCTCTTCGTCGCCGGTGGACCGCCGCGAAAGCCCGCGCCAGGGCGCATCGAAGAGATAGTGGATATGTACGTGAAGGCGATCACCTAGCGTGGGGAAAGAGATCATCCCTTGAGGGAGAGAAAGGAGGCGGAAATGACGCTCGGAACCCGGAAAAATACCGGGCGACCCGCCGGGAACCTCAGAGAAGTGTGGCACACGACGTGTTGTGTAATCGGCTGCGGCCCGGCGGGGGCGATGCTCGGGCTGATGCTGGCGCGCGAGGGTGTGGACGTGCTCGTGCTGGAGAAGCACGCGGACTTCCTCAGGGACTTCCGCGGCGACACCCTTCATCCATCGACCATGCAGATAATGGACGAACTGGGGCTCGCGGACGGGCTGCTCGATCTCAGGCACACGAAGGCCAGGAAGATCAAAGCCCGCCTCCCAGGAAGGACAGTCGCGGTCGCCGACCTCGGGCACCTCAAGACTCGCTTCCCTTATGTAACTTTCATGCCCCAGTGGGACTTCCTGGACTACGTCACGGGGGAGGCAAAAAGGTACCCGAACTTCCGCCTTGAGACGAACGCCGAGGCGAAGGATTTGATCCTGGAAAGCGGAATAGTCCGCGGTGTGCGCTACGAGACGCCCGAAGGTCCGCGCGAGGCGCGGGCGCTCCTGACCGTCTCCGCCGACGGACGGTCCTCTCCCTTCAGAGAGCAGGCCGGCCTGAAGATGGTCAGGACCTCCCCGCCTATCGACGTGCTCTGGTTCAGGCTTTCGCGGCGGGAGGGAGATCCTGAGGGCACCTTCGGATACGCGGGCAATAGTCGCTTCATGGCCGTCATAAACCGCAGCGAGTACTGGCAGATCGCCTACGTCATCAGGAAGGGCGAGTACGAGAGCGTGCGCGCCGAAGGTCTCGAAGCGTTCAGGCGCTCCGTCGGAGAGGCGATCCCCGAGTTCGCCGACCGCACCGGCGAGCTGCGGGATTGGGATGACGTGAAGCTACTGACGGTGCAGTCTGACAGGCTTCGGCGCTGGCATAGGCCCGGTCTCCTGTGCATCGGCGATGCCGCCCACGCCATGTCGCCCGTAGGTGGTGTCGGCATCAACCTCGCCATAGCGGACGCTGTTGCGGCGGCGAACACGCTCGCGGGGCCGCTCAAGGCCGGGCGGGTGAGTTGGCGCGACCTGATGGCCGTGCAGCTCAGGCGGGAGTTGCCGACCCGCGTAATACAGGCACTACAGTCCTTCGCCCAGCGGCGTGTGATCTCCTCGTCCCTGCAACAGGGCGGAGCGCCGTCGCTCCCCGCGCCCGCGAGGGTGCTCCTGAGCTTGCGCCCGGTGCGCGGTATTCCTGCGCGCATCATCGCCTTCGGTATATGGCCCGAACACGTCAAGAGTCGTAGGGCCATTGTGAGAACCGGCCAGACGCCAGGGGCGAGAAAGGAATCGGTGAAATGAATACGTTCAGAGTACTTGCGAGCCCGAGAGTCTGGGGCCCCGTCCTTGGCGTGGTGACGATCCTGGCCCTGATCTTCTACGCTTACCTGGCCGCCGTCGCGAGCCCTCAGGAGAACCTCAAGGACCTGCCGATAGCCCTTGTAAACGAGGACAGAGGCGCAGACCTCGCGGGAGAGGATGTCAACCTCGGCAACACGGTCGCCGAGAAAGTGACGGACCCGGACTCACCAGCGGCCGGCACCGTCGATTGGGTGCGTCCCGGCACCCGTGGTGCGGCGCTGAAAGGCATCGGCAACCACGAGTACTACGGTGCCATCGTGATCCCCAAGAATTACACACAGCGGATCTCCAACCTCGTCAGCCCACCGATGATTCCTATTGCGGTGGTGGTCGAAGACCAGGGCGCCGCGATGAACGGCCAGCCGATGAAGCTCGGCGAGGAGGTGGCAAATAGGATCACCGCCCCAGACTCTCCGGCCCCTGACTTCGTGAAATGGGCGCGGCTCGATAGCCGCGAGAGCGCTCTGAAGGGTCTCGAAAGCGGAAAGTACTACGGTGCCATAGTGATCCCCAAAGACTACACAACGCGTCTTGTCAGCATGTCCGGCCTACCGGCTGGCATGCCTCCCTCCGGGCAGCCACCGTCCCTCGAACCGGCCCGGATCGAATTGCTGACGAGTCCGGTGGTGCGGCCTTCTACCACGTCCCTGATCGAGAATGCCTTCGGCGGCATGGTAGGGGGGATCTCCGGGGCGACGAGCGAGCGAATACTGGGAGTTCTCTCGGAGCAGGGCGTGCCCGTGCCACAGGGTGCTGTGATCTCCGACCCCGTGAAGGGAAATGTCTCCGAGGCCGAAGTCTCAGCTGAGGCCGGACCGCTTCCGAAAGCCCCCGAGCCTGCGGAGATAGAGGTTCTCACTAACCCTTCGGCTGGCCCGGCTGTTGCTGCCCCTGTTCAGAACATCTCTATTGGAATCGTTGCGGCGGTCTCGCGGGCGACGAGCGAGCGTATCGCG
>DASSJP010000453.1:0-3027 GCA_035691165.1 Rubrobacter sp. | reverse complement strand
ATCGACTTTGATATCATCGTAGCTAGGTAGAGCAGTGGTCGACATGGCCTCGTGCTCGGGACAAAGGAGGTCATGCAGTGGATTGTAAGGACAGGCTGGAAGCCTACCTCAGAGAGATGCAGGGTCCTTTTGAAATCCGACATCGGCCCAGGGCAGTCACCGCCCAGGAGGTTGCCGCCAGCGAGCACCTCCCTGGTAAGATGCTGGCCAAGACAGGGATGGTCTTGGCCGACGGCAAGATAGTTATGCTAGCGTTGCCGGATCCCTTCCAGGTAGATATGGACAAAGCTGGCACAGTGCTGGGGGTGGGGGAGGTTCGCCTAGCCTAAGAGGAGGAGTTTTAGGACACATTCCCTGACTGCGAGGTGGGCGCTATGCCCCGGTCGGAAACCGCTATGAAGTACCTGTCTGCGTGGAAGCGACGTTAGCGGAAGATGAAACGATAGTATTCGGGGCGGGCACCCACACCGACACCATGAGCGTCAGATACGCCGACTTAGAGAGGTTGGTGGAACCAACCATAGCCGAGTTCGCAGCACAAAGGCTCGGGTAGAAGGCTCCCCGCCGAATCGTCCACGCGGCTTCAAGAGCCTCGTCTCCACAGCGAGGCGGGGTGGAGCACTCTGGTTGCTCGTCGGGCTCATAACCCGAAGGTCGTAAAGGCAGGCTCGAAGTGTGGTGGAGGCGTCTCCATACACTTACGAATCTCTAGCGCCAACCGAGCGTTGCCAGATCCAGCTTCTCGGCCTCTTCGCCGGCCATTTCCCACCCAAGAGCGCCTGCGTTCTGGTGTGCCTGGAGCTCGTTCTTGGCACCGGGGATAGGGAAGGTGTTCCTCTGCGTGATCAGCCAGTTCAGGGCCACCTGGGCGGGCTCTTTGTTGTGGGCCTCACCTATCTCGCGCAGGATGTTTACCACCGGCTCGATCTTCTTGAGGTTCTGCTCGCCGAATGCCCTGCCCATACGCCGCACGAGTCCCGAGGGCCTGTTGCCACCAGGAGCATACTTGCCGGTAAGGAGACCCTGGGCGATGGGGCTGTAGGCGATGAGGGTTACGCCGAGATCCCGGCTCGCCTCGAGCACCCCGTTCGTCTCCGGTGCCCGCTGCAAGAGGCTGTACTCCACCTGGTTTGAGGCGAGCGACACCCCGTGAGAGGCGAGGCGGTCGTGCGCCCGCTGCATCTGGTCCGCACTGTAGTTGCTGACGCCCACCCGGCGGACCTTGCCCGCCTTGACCGTCTCCGCGAGGGCATCCATTAGACTGTCTATCTTGAAGATCGGGTTCGGGAAGTGGATCTGGTAGAGGTCTATGGTCTCTATACCGAGTCGCTCCAGACTCTTGTCTAACGCCTTCAGAAGGGATCTGGCGCTGAAGCGGTATGGTAAGGGGGCGAACTTGGTTGCTATGACCGGTCTCCCCTCGAAAGCACCCTCGCGCAATATCTCGCCGATGATCCTCTCAGAAGCTCCGTTGCCGTACATCTCCGCCGTGTCTACAAGGGTTACGCCCTCGGCCATGCTCGCCCGGAAGGCCTCGCCCACGTCGCTACGGTTGTAGTCCTTGCCATATCCCCAGAGTCTGGTCGTACCCCATGCCCAGGCCCCGACACCCAGAGGTGCGACGTTCAGTTCATCTGCCAGACCGATTGTAGGTTCGCTTTGCAAAGTGTCTCCTCTCATACCTTCGCCTCGATACTTAGGCGAGCTAGGCGTGTCGGCACGCCTACGGCGTGACATGGTCTAAGAAGCTGCGCCAAACCACCACTATGATCACACTAAGACTATCGCAAAATCTCGAATAGTAATCGGCGTTGGCCGATGTGACGTCGGTCGCGACAACAGCACCTGACTGCACCTACCTCACGCGTCGTAGAAGACGGCGTGGCGTGGATCTTGGGGCGTCCTCTCCGGTTGGCGGTGGGCAGGTGCTCCTCGAGATGTCTGTACGCTGCGTCGGAAAGATCGGTCGAATATATCCTCGCGTGCAAGAGTGTTAGCCATCGTCCGTGCCACTCCTGACTAATCAGACACATCGAGCCACAAGCTTCGGTGAGCAACCAGGTCACGGCTTGCTAGAGCCAGTCGTGGTTCTTGAAGATGGCGTACAGCAAGAGAGAGGACAAAAGCATGAGCAATAGCGCTAACGGGTACCCGAGTGTCCAGGTCAGCTCCGGCATGTAGTCGAAGTTCATCCCGTAGATGCTGGCGATAAGGGTGGGTATGATCACGATGGCCGCCCAGCCGCTGATCTTCTTCACCTCGTCGGTCTGCTTGAACACCTCGTCGGTCTGCTTAACGCTCGCCTCGGTAAGTTTCTTGACCTCCTCATTCTGGGAAAGGCTCACCAGGGTGAGGTTGATGCTGAGGATGTCCTGCACCAGCTCGCGCAAACCTACGACCTTATCGGTGACCCGCAGCGCGTGGTCCTGCACGTCGCGCAGGTAGCGTCTCACCTCAGGATCGAGTCGGTAAGTGTTGTCCTCGATCAGGTTAGACAAGATCCTTATCAGCGGCGCGGTACACCGTCGGAACTCGATCGCCTCGCGTGAGAGCTCGTAGATGCGCCTAGAGACACCCGTGTTTCCCGAGAAGACCTCGGTCTCTATCTCGTCTATGTCTCTCTCCAGAGCCTCCGCCACAGGGGCGTAGTCGTCGACCACCCGGTCCATGATCGCGTAGAGGACCACTTCAGGGCCACGGCGCAGCAACTCGGGCATGGACTCCAACCGCCTGCGTACCCGATCCAACGTCGATGCTTTGCCGTGGCGCACTGTCACCACGAAGTCCTTCCCCACAAAGACGTGAACCTCCCCGAACTCCACCGTCTCGGTCTCGTCCACGTAGCGGCTTGATCTCAAGACGACGAAGAGCGTCCCGGCGTAGCGTTCTATCTTGGGACGCTGGTGGGCCTTGATCGCATCCTCGACCGCAAGGGGATGCAATTCGAACTCCTCTGCCACGGAGGAGAACTCCTCCTCTGTGGGCTCGTAGAGCCCTATCCATGCCAGCCCACCCTGTTCGCGGCAG
>DASSJP010000452.1:0-2675 GCA_035691165.1 Rubrobacter sp. | reverse complement strand
AGCGCTCGGGGGAGGTCTCGGACGACGTCTGGGAGTCTTTCGCTGGCGGGATCTTCTACATGCCAGGCGACTCGAAGAAGACCGAGACCTACGATGAGCTGAAGGACCTTCTTAAGAAGCTGGATAGCGAGCGGGGGACGCAGGGGAACAGGGCCTTCTACCTCTCGTCTTCGCCTTCGCTCTTCCCCGCCATCGTCGAGCACCTGGGCGAGGCGGGCCTGAACCAGGGAGAGGACGGCGGCTGGTCGCGGCTGGTCGTAGAGAAACCTTTCGGGAGGGACATGAAGACCGCCCAGGAGCTCAACTCAGAGCTTCAGCGGTACTTCGATGAGACCCAGATCTACCGCATCGACCACTACCTCGGCAAGGAGACCGTCCAGAACATCCTGGCCCTGAGGTTCGCGAACGGGATCTTCGAGCCGATCTGGAACCAGCACTATGTCGATCACGTCCAGATCACGGTCGCAGAGGATATCGGCGTAGGTACCCGCGGCGCGTTCTACGAGGAAGCGGGAGCCCTGCGCGATATCGTCCAGAACCACGTGATGCAGGTCCTTTGCCTTACGACGATGGAGCCGCCGGTCGCCTTCGACGCGGAGTCGGTGCGCGAGGAGAAGGTGAAGGTACTGAAGGCGGTCCGTCCTATCCCCGAGGACGAGGTTGAGAACTACGCGGTGCGCAGCCAGTACGAGAGGGGCTGGGTGTGGGGCGAGGAGGTCCCCGGCTACCGCGAGGAGAAGAACGTAGATCCGGAGTCCGTGACCGAGACCTACGTGGCGCTCAAGGTGTTCATCGACAACTGGCGGTGGGCCGGTGTCCCTTTCTATATTCGGGCCGGCAAGAGGATGCCGAAGAAGGCGACGGAGGTCGCGATACAGTTCCACTCCTCGCCCCATACCCCCTTCGCCCGCGACGACACGGAGGGCCTGGAACCGAACGTGCTCGTCGTCCGCGTCCAACCGGAGGAGGGCCTCTCACTCAAGATCGGGGCCAAAGTCCCCGGCTCGGGCTTCGAGGTCAGCTCCGTGAACATGGATCTGCTCTACGGCACGGCCTTCCTCGAAGAGGCCCCCGACGCCTACCAGCGCCTCCTCCTCGACCTGATGCTCGGCGACCCCACCCTGTTCATCCGGGCTGACGAGGCCGAGGGTGCGTGGAAGATACTGGACCCCGTGATGAACCACTGGTCCGAGAAGCGGGAGGTATCTTTCTACCCGGCGGGTACCTGGGGACCGGAAGTGGCCGACGCGCTCCTCGAGCGCGACGGAAGGGAATGGAGGAGGCCGTGATAGGGGAATCCCGCCATGCCCCCGGCGGCGGGCTTATGAGCGTCGGGCAGATAGAGCACGAGCTGGCCAAACTCCGCACGAACGACGACGGTACGCTCGCCCTCCGCTCCAGCGTACTGAACCTGATCGTTGTGACAGATGAGGACTCAGCCCCGGAGATCACGAACTCGGTCTCGAAGCTGGCGGGCCGCTACCCTGCGCGGGCCGTGATCTTTATCGCTGACCCGGATGGCGAATCGAACGTGGACGTGCGGCTTTCGGCCTTCTGCAACGTCAGGGGCGGTGGCGGCGCACAAGTTTGCGCCGAGCAGGTGACGATCCACGCCGAAGGTCCACCCGCGACGCACCTGGAGAGCCTCGCAGGACCGCTCCTGATCCCTGACCTCCCCGTCTTCCTGTGGTATCCGGGGGAGTTCTCGCCCCGCTCGCCCGAGTTCGCCGCGATGGTTGAACTCGCAGACCGGGTTATCGTGGACTCCGCCGCGACAGAGAGCCGCGAGGGATGTCTGCGCGAGATAGCCGCCCTGCTCGAAGACCCTGCGACGCCTGCCTTCGGGGATCTGCAGTGGGTCGGGCTCTCGCCCTGGCGCTCGATGCTCGCTGACACCTTCAACGCCCCCGAGCGCGCAGGAGAACTCGGGAAGATCGAACGCGCACAGGTCCTCTACGCGCCGGGCGGGGAGAACCGCGCGCTGCTCCTCGTCGGATGGCTGGCCTCCACCCTGGGATGGAAGGCCGAGAGCGCGAGCAGCGACGGTGACGCCCGCCTGCTGGAGTTCTCGGGACCGTCAGGCACTATCTCCGTCGATCTCTCCCCTGATTCCCCCGACGCCAGGCTGAGGCGCATCCGGCTCTACTCGGAGGAGTACAGCTTCCAGGTCTCGCGCCACCGCGAACTCTCCGACGTCAGGACCACCGTGATGCGAGGCGAGGATCTACTCGCCGAGCGAACAGTCCACCTCGGCTCCTTCGATCTGGGAGTCCTTGTCGGAGAAGAACTGAACTACCGAGGTCACGACGAAGCCTACGAGGGCGCCCTCCGCGCGGCCGTTGAGGTCCTCGACCTTTGAGCGTCCACGTCTACGAGAGCCCGGAGAAGCTCGCAGAGGCCGCCGCGCGCGAGTTCACGGACAGGGCCGCGGAGGCCATCGAGGAGCGCGGGCGTTTCGCCGTCGTGCTCGCCGGCGGCTCCACCCCGAAGGCGATGTACGGGATCCTGGCCCGCGACTACGCGAACAGCTTGGATTGGAGCAAGGTCCACGTCTTCTTCGGGGACGAGCGCACGGTCGCGCCCGACCACAAGGACTCGAACTACAGGATGGCCCGCGAGGCGCTGCTCGACCATGTCCGCGTCGGGAGCGTCCACAGGATGCGGTGCGAGCTGAC
>DASSJP010000451.1:0-2850 GCA_035691165.1 Rubrobacter sp. | reverse complement strand
GCCCATCAGCCGGTCGTCCCCGTCTCCGCTAATAGCGACTAACCTGAGGCCGAAGATCAGGAACGAAGCCACCCCGATGAGGGCCGCACAGATTAGCGCAACCAGGAGGATTCGCCGCTTCACGTCCTTCCCGGCGGGGCCGGCAGCCCGCCGAGCGGGAGATAGTCCGTGCGGATTCGGACTGCGTGTGCCAGGCTCGTCTTTCATGGCCGGCGATGGACCCCCGATCGACGTCCCTCTCCTATCGCTCCGCGAGCGCGCTGAAGCCACAGTCTACCCAACCACCCACGGCAGCGAAGTCTCGGCGCGCAAGATGACTACCCCCGTGCCAGGATCCGGTCCGGAGCCGTCGGCGTTCATAGACCATACATCGCAACCGCAGACGTTCCAGGATCGACGCCTCGAAGTAGCGATCTTTCCGGCGACCAGACAGGATCTCCGTCCTCGACGGTGTTGGTGAGTCGCTTGACGTTGTAATTTTCGAAGGCGATGTCGGGTACCTTTGATTTGCCGACGCTGCCCGGCATGTTAGCAACGGGAGTGTACCGATGGCATGGGACCACGGTCCCATTTTGGTCGGGGGCCCATGCTCTGGCTTGTCCCTGCGGCGTTCTACGGCCGATAGGCGGCCTGAAGAGCCGCCCGGCCGAAGTGCTATAAACAACCCATGATCCTGGCGATAGAGACTTCCTGCGACGACACCTGCGCCGCCGTCGTCGAGCCCGACGGGCGACGCGCCCTCTCGAACGTGGTCCACACGCAGACCGAGCATGCGCGTTACGGTGGCGTCGTCCCCGAAGTCGCCTCCCGCGCCCATCTCGAACGCCTCGACGGCGTCGTTGAGACGTCTCTATCCGAAGCCGGTATCTCATTCGACGAAGTCAGCAGCGTCGCGGTCACGGTCAGCCCGGGTTTGATCGGAGCCCTCCTCGTCGGTGTCGCCGCGGCGAAGGGACTGGCCTACGCCCGCGGGCTCCCGCTCGTCCCCGTGAACCACCTGGAGGGCCACGTCGCCGCCGCGTACCTCGCAGATCCAGGACTGGAGCCGCCTTTCGTGGCCCTGATCGCCTCCGGCGGCCACACTGCACTGTACGCAGTGGACCCCGACCGCAAGATGCACCTTCTCGGCGAGACGCTCGACGACGCCGCGGGCGAGGCCCTTGACAAGGGCGCCAGGATGCTGGGTCTCGGCTTCCCCGGCGGGCCTGCGATCTCGAAGGCCGCGCGCGACGGAGACCGCGACCGCTACGGTTTCCCCGTCGGCCTCAAAAGTAAGAAGAACCTGGACTTCAGCTTTTCAGGCCTGAAGACGAGCCTCCTGTACAAATTAAAGTCGATGGACAAAGAGCAATTACGCGAAGAGTTGCCGCACCTGGCCGCGAGCTACGAGGCCGCCGTCGTCGAGGCGCTATCACGCAAGCTCCTTCGGGCCGCGGATCTCCACGACGCGCCCACGGTCGTCGTTGCAGGGGGGGTCGCCGCCAATGCCTTCCTCCGCCGTACCCTCGAAGTGGAGTGCGCGAAGGTCGAAACCGACCTCGTCGTCCCGCCGCCCGAGCTGTGCACGGACAACGCCGCCATGATCGGGGCCGCCGCCCCTCACTCAGCATCCATCGCCTACCCTGAGTACCTGAGCCTGAACGCCCGCAGCGTCTGAAGAGTGCCGGGAAGGCAACACGGTACGGTAACCCTCAGTTGGCGTTCACGTCCTCGCAGTCGAGGGTGTTGACTTTGTCCCCTATGTCCACGTTGGCAACATCATTGTTGGGGCCACAGCTGACCGAGTCATTGGCCAAGTTGTCGCGGCTGTTCAGCGTGTCGTCGCCCCAGCCGCCCGAGATATCGTCGGTGCCAGATCCACCGAAAATCGCAGGATCATCTCCTACGCCGCCGTAGACTCCGTCGTTGCCGTCCCCACCGTTCATAGAGTCGGCGCCCGAGATACCGTAGAGCTCGTCGGCCCCTGAAGATCCTTGCAAGTATCCTTGCCTGAGCCTCCGATTAGCGTGTCGTTTTCTCCCAGCCCGATCAGCCTGTCGTTGCCTCCCTTGCCGTAGAGGGTGTCATGCTGGGCAGTGCCTCTGAGCGTCTCTTCTGCGTTGGTGCCGGTCTTCTCGATAGCAAGAGCTACCCCAGCAGCCACCAGGAAAACTTCGCCTGTCCCTTCCTCTACAACATCTTGCAACGACAATAGGATAGCGAATGCGGGGTGATCAACACATCCACCAAAAGGTCCAATTTTGTAACCGATCGGACAGTTCTTCGGACGCTGGTAATGGGGTGCTTCGACCCAACAGCTCAGGGCGGAGAGGCGTGTTGGTGGTTACCTGGCGCGCAGCGAGGCGAGGACCCGCCCGCGTTCCTCGCCGGTGAGAATCGTGCTCCTGGCGCACACGACACAGGTCGCGTGCAGGCTCTCAGGGTGGTCCTTGACGTAGAGTAGCACTACCTTCTTGGGGACCCGGTACAGGATGTGCTCGGTCCGCGCGCCGCAACGCTCGCAGGTCCGTTCCTCGCGACCCAACTCCTTCGGCAGCCTGCTCAGGCTCGGTAATCTGTCTGGATGGAAGATGCTAAAGCTGCTCACGTTTGAATTGTAACCCCGCCACGCATATACTCTTGGCGTCGGCACTCTACCGAATAGAGTGCCAGGTAGTTAAAGTCGAGCCCTAGTTTAACAGAGGAGGCAGAAAGTGGCGCACAAAGAGCTACGGTTCAATACCGAGGCGCGCAAAGCTTTGGAGGCGGGGGTCAACAAGCTCGCAGACGCGGTCAAGATCACGCTCGGTCCCAAGGGCCAGTACGTGGTCCTCGACAAGAAGTTCGGGTCGCCGACGATCACGAACGATG
>DASSJP010000450.1:0-3015 GCA_035691165.1 Rubrobacter sp. | reverse complement strand
TCATCCCGTACTTTTACCGAAAAACCTTCCAGCGTCTTCCTTGCATCGTACGTCCTGCGGTAGAAGCACCGATCGATTAAGGACTGGATGCGCCTCCTCAGCGGGTTGAATAGTGCCGCTATTATCAGGGTAGAAGCGACGACTGCGAGGGTGGACTCCTGGCCGGTGAGGGTGCGCAAGTTGGCCTGCATACTGACCACGCCCGCTACATAGATCAGCGCCAGTATTGCGGTGAGAGGCACGTAGACCAGGGTACGGTTGATGATGATGTCGATCTCGTAGAGACGATACCTTAGTATGACGATTCCCACGGCCGCGTAGAGGCCGGCGTTGGTCGCGGCATTGAACAGGTTCCACAACGCTTCGCCTAGCAGCCCCCCGACGATGTAGACAACTACCAAAATGGCGGACCCCGCAAGCCATCTCAGCTGTTGGCGCTCCACCCCATTCGCCCGACGATAGCGCACCACAAGCGAGATCGCTGAGAGGAAGACGGCGGTGAAGAGCGCGCCAGCCACGACTACGGCCACATCGGAGATCGTCCCCCCCGCTTTGTCTGGGCTGAGGTAGAAGAAGCTCAAGGATACGAGCACCGCCCCGGACACGGCCGCGATCCAAGCCACAAACCTCCACGCACGCGACGGCAGTCGCCTCGTGGAGAACAGCAGAGCAAGAGGAAAGGGGCGAGGGTGAGCGCCAGCGGCCCTCCTGGGTTGAGCAGGTGAGGGATCATCCCGGGAGCCACGAGCGATCCCGGCTCCACGAGCGCGTAGGCGGAGTAGGCTCCCGCAAGCAGCTGCAGGGAGAGTCCCGACCCGAAGCACAGCCACAGCCATCCGTAGGTGTTCTCGGGACGGCGTGAGGCGATGAGGCCCCCGAGGATGGGCGCGCCGACGATCCCAACCACGGAGACGGCCTGATCGCGCCACGGGGTCACTCCTTGAGGCAGCGGCGACGAGGACCCGAGGATTATCAGCAACAGCGATAGCGCCAGTATAAGCAGGCTCAGGGCGCAGACGGGCCAGCCAGGCGGAGCGGGCGCTCATCCTGCCAACTCGCCGATCCTCATCCCTTGTTTCTACCGTCACAACAGCACTCTACAGGACTACCGTCTTCCGAGCGTTACGGCAAACCTCCGTGAACACTCTGTTCGCACAGTTCTGTGAGCAGTACGCAGCGGCGCAACCGCTAAATCAGCACTACCTCGGGCTCCTGGCCGACGGTTGCGAAGAATCGAACCTTCAGATGGTTACCAGGTCGTAGTGTCGATGAGGAAGACTGTACTTGCGACGTACAATGCCTCGGAGGCACTCACGTGTTCCCCAGGCGCCTTATCGACCCAAGAACCTCCTCCAAGGGGGCGAGTTTGTCCATTATCTCGTGGGCGCCTGCTTCAGTAGCCCTCTTGAAGCTCACAGCGTCAAGGCTCGCGCTCAAGATCAACACCCTTACCCCGGTATTGGCCCGGCGTAGATCGGCGATCAGGTCCACCCCATTCCCGTCGGGCAGGCCCAGATCCAAGACTGCCACGTCGCATTCAATCCTCGCGACATGGCTGCGGGCCTCTGCGAGCGATCCGGCCTGCGCTACCAGCTTGATTCCCGAATCCATGCTGAACAGAGCTTCCATGAGTTCTCTGAAGTCAGGATGATCCTCAATAAGCATGACACGAACTGGCTTTGTCTTATCTTCCCCGATCATTCCGGGACCCCCTGGGGCAAGGGAACTCGCAATCGCACGCTAGTGCCCCGCCCCGGTTCGCTCTCGATCTCCAGTTCGCCGCCGATGACTGCAGCCCGTTCGCGCATGCTGCCCAAGCCCACGCCAGGCGGGGCCTCAGGTCCGAATCCGCTCCCGTCGTCAGATACCTCGACGAGTAGCTCGCCCTCATCTAACCTGATGCGTACTGAAGTCCTGTCCCCCCCAGAGTGCCTGCGGGCGTTGGTGAGTGCCTCCTTTATTATGCGCGAGATCTGCGTTCCGGTTTCTCCCAACGGACCTGAGGGAACCTGATCTCCCATCTCCAGGTTTATCTCGATTCCCTGAGCCATCGTCTGGGTCCGCCTCACCAGAGACTCGACAATCTCGGGGAAGGGCATGCCTTCTTCATCTTCGAGACGTAGTTCGTTGACCACCTCGCGGAGACCCTGTGCGCCACGTCGGATTGCGGTGACCGCTGCCTGCAGCTGTTCCTTCAGCTTCGTGTCCTCCGATTGGAGCATGATCATGCCCAAAGCAGCAGTCGTGTAGGAGAGGTCTTGCAACACGCCATCGTGGAGGTCACGCGCTATCCGCTTACGCTCGGCTTCCCTGACATGCCTGAGCGACTCCTCTACTCGCTTGCTTTCGGTTATGTCGCGGAAGATGTTGACTGCCATCCGGACTTGTCCTTGCTCCCCGAAGATAGGCATCGCTTTGACTATGGTCCAACGTTCTTCGCCGGTAGTCAGGATGCGAAAGCGTAATGCTTGCTCGGCACCTTCCTCGCCTGCGAGGGCCCTGCGCCCCGGAAGCCTATCAGCTGGTAGAGGATTCCCATCTTCATCCAAGAGCTCGAACTTTGCCATCACCTCTTCAAGCGGAGCCTCCACCAAAGCCCTGGCAGAGGGAAAGCCTGTCAGTTGGGCTGCCGTCTCGTTGGCGTAGATGATCCGTCCGGTTGTGTCCTGTGCGGTTATACCGTCAGCGGCACCCCGCAGGATTGCTTCAAGTTGGTCCCTGGAGTCCCGCAACTCCTCCTGTGCCCACCGGCGCTCTGCTACCTCCCTCTGTGACTCCGCGTAGAGCCTTGCGTTGTCCACCGCAAGTGCGGCACGTCGGGCCAGTTCCTCGGCCAACTCCAGATCGGCCTCCCTGTAGTGCCGCCCCGACTCCGCCAAAACGAAGCTGATAGCCCCTAGAATACGGCCCCGTGTGACGAGATGTACGATTATGTAGGAGCGCAGGTCTGGTCTTCTCAGCAACTCCCGGTGCTCCTCGTCACGTGCTGCCTGCTCAACGAGCTCTTGGGATATC
>DASSJP010000449.1:0-2769 GCA_035691165.1 Rubrobacter sp. | reverse complement strand
TCCAGAGCGTCGTGCAAAGCGTAAGAGTAGTGGGTCCATGCGCCGGCGTTTATGACGAGCCCATCCGAGCCCGCAGCTTCCCGGATGAAACCGACCATCTCGCCCTCGAAATCTGTCTGCCTGAACTCAAGAACCAGGTCCGAAAACTCGTCCCGCAGAAGACTCACTATGTCGTCGAGCGTCATGGTTCCGTAGATTTCGGGACGACGGGTGCCGAGGGTGCCGAGGTTCACACCGTTTAGGACGAAGATCTTACTCAAGAATAGCTCCTATCGCTCGGCGGGCTTCGTCCTCGCACACGGGGACGTTCCTGACGGGCTTGCCGATGTCTTCGAGGAGCACGAACCTGTGCCTGACGGCTCCGTCTCTGGCTGAGCGCTTCTTGTCCCGAGCCATCGCCTTGAGCGCCCGTTCGACGCCGACGTCAGGCACGCGCAGCGGTAGCCCGGCGGTCCCTATCAGGTCTTCGTGGACGCGGGTCAGGTCGTTACCAAACTTTTCGTGGGAGAGGCTGGCCGCGGCTAGCATGCCTGCCGCGACTGCCGTTCCGTGCGGCAGGGCGTAACCTGCTGCGGCTTCGAGGGCGTGGCCGATCGTGTGTCCGTAGTTCAGGATCGCACGCAGTCCGCCTTCGAGCTCATCCTCGGCGACCACCCTTGCCTTGAAGCGAACGGAGTGGAGGACGAGCGTCTGCATTGCGTCGAGGTCTCCGTCGCGCGCGGCCCCGATCCTGACGAGGTCGTCGAAGTAATCCCCGCCCGAGAGGAGGCCCATCTTGATCGTCTCGGCGATGCCGTTGGAGATCTCACGCGCAGGGAGCGTACCTAGCCAGTCCAGATCCGCCGCAACCAGGCGTGGCCTGACGAAGGCGCCGACGAGGTTCTTTCCTTCAGGGAGGTCTACCCCGACCTTGCCCCCGACCGCGCTGTCTACCATCGCGAGAAGTGAGGTCGGCAGCATTACGAGGTCTATGCCACGCATGTAAGTCGCTGCGACGAAGCCGCCAAGGTCCCCGACGACCCCGCCACCGAGGGCGAAGAGAGTACCGTCACGGGTCAGTCCCAGGCGGGCGAGGCGCCTGAGGGCGTCGGCGTAGGCCTCCATGCTCTTCGAGGATTCGCCGGATGGAACCTCCAGAATCCCGGCGACCCGCCAGCCAGTTTCTTCGAGTGCATCGCGCACCCTCGCCGCGTAGAGTGGTCCGACGGTCGAGTCGGTGAATATGGCGCACAGGCCAGGTTCCAGGGGCCCGGAGAAGATCCCACCCAGGTCGAGGCCCCCGCCGACGATGAAGGGATAAGGATGGGCGACAGGGACCTCTACCGTCGTGACAGGCACCGGAGCACCTCCTCAGCCACCTCCGCAGGCGGACGTCCATCGACCTCCACCTCGATGTCGGCGACCTCCCTGTAAAAGGGTAGGCGTTCCGTATAGCGGAGCTCGAACTCCTCGCGGCTGGCGGCGCGCAGCGGCCGGCCAGGACCGCGGGTCCTCTGGTAGAGGACGTCCGTATCATCCCTCAGGAAGACCGTCGTAACGTCGCGAAGCAGGGCCCTGTTATCCTGGCGAACCACGATGCCGCCACCGCAGGCGATGACGCCCGGCATCCGCTTTTCGAGCGCGTCGAGTAGCGCCCTGTGTTCCAGGTCCCTGAAGACGTTTTCGCCGTGTTCGGCGAATATCTCCGGTATCCCCTTGCCCGCCTCCCTCACGATCGCGCGATCGAGGTCAACGAACTCCAGTCGCAGGGCGCGGGCCAGGGCGCGGCCTAGCGTGGTCTTGCCGCTGCCCATGTACCCGACTATAGCCACCGGACCCTCCAAAGGTCAGTGTCTCCTGCCAGTCTTCGCGACGCGCTTAGTGTAGGCGTCGTAGGCGGCGCGGATATCTGTCATGTTGTCCATCCCGAACTTCTCGAGGAACGCTTCTGCGAGCACGATCGCGGCCATGGACTCCCCGATCACCGCCGCAGCGGGTACGGCGCAGGAGTCGGCCCGCTCCTTGAAGGCGCGGGTCGGCTCGCCGGTTTCGAGGTCCACCGTACGCAGGGCTTTGGCTATCGTCGAGATCGGCTTCATCGCGGCGGCGACCACGACGGGCTCCCCGTTGGTCATGCCGCCCTCCAGTCCTCCGAGGCGGTTGCTATTGCGGGCCAGACGCCCGTCCTCGGAGACGATCTCATCCTGTACCTCGCTCGACCTGCGGGCGGCCAGTTCGAAGCCCATCCCGAACTCGACGCCTTTGATCGCGTTGATCGACATCATGGCCGCGGCAAGCCTGGCGTCCAGCTTGTCGCGCCAGTCCACGTAGGAACCCAGGCCGGGCGGACAACCGCGGGCCACGACGACAAACTCCCCGCCGAGAGCGTCGCGCGCATAGCGGGCGGCGTCGATCTCGGCCTTCATCCTCTCCGAGACCTCGGGGTCGGGGCAACGCACCTCGGACTCGTCGGACTTGGCCGCATCCAGCGCGGCCTGCTCTTTGGGATAGGCGACCGCGCCGATCCGGTAGACGGCGCTGGTTATCTCCACCCCGAACTCGGAGAGGAGCTTTCTCGCCACGCCGCCCGCGGCGACCCTGGCGGTCGTCTCGCGCGCGCTGGAGCGTTCGAGTACGTTGCGCAGGTCGTCGAAGTCGTACTTCTGCATGCCGGCCAGGTCTGCGTGTCCCGGGCGGGGAAGTGTGATCTTGTCCGGCGGATCATCTACGGGCTCTGGGGTCATTCGGTGCTCCCAGTTCGCGTAGTCCCTGTTACGGATGAGCATACCA
>DASSJP010000448.1:0-2244 GCA_035691165.1 Rubrobacter sp. | reverse complement strand
TTGAGTATGGCTCAGGTCGTATTACGTGGCTAACACTAAGGTATGGGCGTTCGGGGCACCGGGTGGAGTGTGTGCCATCCTGAAGAAAGAGCTTTGCATGGTGCGTGCCTTTAGGTTGTGGCTCCGAAGGTCGCGGGTTCGAGCGCCGTCCGTCACTTCCCTAATGTTCGAGCAACACATAGCAGAGGACCAGCGCAGGAAGAGCCCGGATGTACACCTCTAGCGCAGCAACGCACTCGACAGGACGCCCAATGCGGCGGTTCTGCGGGCCTCACGGTCTGCAACAGACGGGCTAGTCGACCTCTTTGTGCCGCAGGGGTCGTATACAGCGCTTCTGTTCAGTGCCTGGCGTAGTGCACTCTCTATTCATCCGCGATTCATCGCCGTCTGCGATTCTTGCGCAAGTAGGCGGGCTGGCTGAGGAAAATGTGGACTCCGCCGTCAGACATACTATACCGGAGCGTGCGACTAGAATGCACAAGCCAGCGCACTTGACTGATACGGCTAGAGTGCGGGCCTGGCGTCGGAATAGACAGGGGCGAGCTGAGGATGTTGCATCGTGAGGAGTTGAAGGAAGCGGCTAACCGGTCTATCAGAAAGGAGACGACAAGATGACTGACCTGACGCATGAGCACCTTCGGGAGATCATGCCGAACATCCCGCAGGACGATGAGGTTACGGAGTTCCCCGCGTGCTGTGCGACGATGCAGCGTTTCGAAATCACGAACAAGCGCCGTGCGGCGGCATGGTTCGCCAACGTGGCGAAAGAATCAGGCGAACTCTTCTACACCGAGGAGATCGCCTCGGGTGCTGCGTACGAAGGGAGGTTGGATCTGGGTAACACGCAACCCGGCGACGGGGTGCGCTTCAAGGGTCGGGGCTACATCCAGATCACAGGTCGGGCGAACTACACGAAGATCGCGCAGGCGCTAGGGATAGCGTGTGTGGCGCATCCGGAACTCCTCAAGAGGATGCCGTACCGTTGGACGACGGCCGGATACTACTGGAAGAACATGAGCAGCCTCGGCAACCTGAACCTGATAGCAGATCATGGGACCTTCGAGCAGACCGTGCTCGGTGTGAGAGGCGGGCCTGACCCCGATCGTCGCGTCTACTACGACCGCGCCTTGGAGATACTACCCGACGACCTGACGATACCTGGAGCCGAGCCCGCGCCGGCTCCGAATCCCGAGCGGAAGGCCGTCGTGCTCAGGACAGGGCCTGGCAAGGACGGAGACCCGAACGTGGGCTACGTGCGGGATCATCCGACGAACTATGTCTGGCGCGAGGACATAGAGCAGCTGACCGCCCGGCTCGTCAATATGGATCCTTACTACAGAAAGATCTGGATCAACACCTACGAGGGTCATCCGCCAGGGTGGAATCGGGACACGACGAGCTTCGACGTCTGGGGCTTCGGGGGCAGAGGTGATTCGCTCCCGGTCGATATTGGCCAGATGGCGCGGGACACGATTTTCGAAGACCCGAATCCACCAGATATCTGGTGGATAATCTATCAGGGAGAGATGTGGACAAGGGCGTCGGGGGTGTGGGGGCCGTCCCCACCGGGACCATCTGACTCCGACCCGGAACACAATCACCACATTCACGTCACCTACCTGGACTCGTGAGCCTGTGAGCTAAAGAATGCTCGCGCGATGACGCTGATAAGCGCAGCAGCTCTCCTAAAACAAAGACGCGTGAACGGAGGAAGGCTGGCGCGTCCTCACCTTGCAGCTCTTCGTGGATGCTTCTGGCTAGGAGCAGTGATCTGGTAGACAGGATAGCGTCGCCATCCTGCGCACATTAAAGCTGGAGCTTCTGTCAAGGCGCCGACGCCCTCCCGACCTCGTCCTTCTGGGATGTTGGGGACCATGCTCGTCTCCAACATCCCTGCTTTCTGCCGCGAGCTCATCCCCGCGCTTGCCGAAGGATAGGAGAGAATCTGAGTACCAGCCGATACGTCAAAGAAAATAACGTGCTCGCAAAGCAAGATCAGATTGAGCCTCGCCCTTGCTCGTCGCTCCACACCGTCCTTTGCAACACGGCATCCCCAGAAGCGGGCAGTCGTACTGAAAAATGGGCCACCTGACCCCGAAAATGGGACACTGGTCCCATAGGCAAGCCTCTCCTTTCGTTGATACTTGGGGAGTGCAAACGAGGTGGGCGTAGCACCGACATGGGGAAGGAGTGTAATGTTGGGCTCAGAGTACGGGTAATGTTGACGGGTACCCAAATCAGCAT
>DASSJP010000447.1:0-5723 GCA_035691165.1 Rubrobacter sp. | reverse complement strand
CACGATCAGGTCAGTCGGTTCGATCTACCAGCCACGCAGTAACGAACCCTTCCATGTCTCCCGCAACCTCGGTCGGGGAAAGCCGATAACCTTCGAAAGCGCCTACGCCGCGAACCACAACACCCTCACGCGACAATATATCTACAACAGCGACGTGGGTAGCAAGGAGGGCGCGAGGGTCGTGACCTCCGCGGGCATTTTCGTGGATCGATGCAACTAGACCCCATTCGCGCCCCCCGATTAGAAAACTTGACCGCGTGTCAAAGCGATAACTACTTCTTCGAAGCAGTGCGCTACACTCTCGCGGGTATGAAAACTATCGTTATCGGGGCCGGGTTGGCCGGCCTCACCTGTGCAAAGGTACTGAGAGAGCATGGCGTGGAGGTCGCCGTCTTCGAGGCGTCCGACGACGTCGGTGGGCGCGTGCGGACGGACGAGCGGGACGGGTTCCTGCTAGACAGGGGCTTCCAGGTCTACTTCACGTCGTATCCGGTCGCCAGGAGACACCTGGACTATGGAGCACTTGACTTCCGCACTTTCGATCCTGGTGCGATCGTCCACAGAGGACTGGAGAAGAGCGTCCTTTCCGACCCTTTACGTGACCCGAAGGCGCTCATCCCTTCGCTGCTCTCTGACACGGCCACCCTCGCTGACAAACTCCGCACGCTCGACATCGTGGTGAGTACGTTTCCGGGAGGACTCAGCGCCGGTGAAGAGAACGGCGAGGAGGATACCTCGACGCTGGAGTTCCTGAAGGCGGCAGGCCTCTCCGAGCGATACATAGATTCCTTTTTCAGGCCGTTCTACGGTGGGATCCTGCTCAACCGCGAGTTGACTACCAGCGCCCGCGTCCTCCGCTTCACCCTGAGAATGCTAGCCACGGGCCGCACGGTCGTTCCGGCACTAGGGATGGGTGAGATCTCACGCCAGCTCGCCTCCCGCCTTCCGGAAGGCGCAGTTCATCTGAACACGCCTGTAGAGTCGCTCCTGCGCGACGGGGAGCGGGTGGGCGGTGTCAGGGTTGTGGGAGAGGAGCACGAGGCCGATGCCGTCGTCGTCGCGACGGACGCACCGGCGGCAGGCAGACTCACCGGAGAAGCTGTGCCCGAAGGGGCGGTCGGAGAAGTATGCGTGTACTACGAAACCGACGGATTGGGTGGTGGAAAGAAGATCCTGCTAAACGCCGAGGATGGAGCTTTTGTGAACAACGCCGTGGAGATGAGCAACGTCTCCGAGAAGTACGCCCCGCCTGGTCGCCACCTGCTCTACGCCGTGGCGCTTACGGGTATTGAACTGTCTGACGGAGAGATCTACCGCAAGGGCATCGAGGACCTGAGCCGCTGGTACCCCGGCGCAGATTTCAGGCCGCTGGCGCTCCGCCGCATCCCCTACGGCCAGTTCGCCCAGCCGCCGGGCATCCACAGGGAGTTGCCGGAGAACCGTACAAAGTCGCCGGGGCTCGTGCTCGCAGGAGAATACACCGAGGACTCCTCCATAAACGGTTCGATGCTCTCGGGGGAGAAAGCTGCCGGGGTGGTGCTCGCATGAGCCTCAACGGGTTTCCGGCGCTCAAGATCGAGGAGCTCAGGAAGACCTATTCCAACGGATTCCTGGCGCTCGACGGGGTCTCTCTCGATGTGGAGGCCGGGAAGTTCTTCGGGCTGCTCGGGCCCAACGGGGCTGGGAAGACGACCCTCATAAACAGCGTGGTCAGCCTGGCCAGGCCCGATTCAGGGACTGTCGAGGTCTTCGGGAAAGATGCTTACAGGGAGTTCAGGGAGGCGCGGCGAATGATCGGGGTCTCCCCACAGGAGGTCAACCTCGACAAGTTCCTGACCGTCGAGGAGACGCTTCTCTTCCACGCCGGCTACTACGGCGTCCCGAAAGACAAGGCCCGCGAGAGGGCCGAGGAACTGCTGGAGCGTTTCGAGCTCACGGGCAAGCGTAGCCAGAGGACCAATACCCTCTCGGGTGGCATGAAGCGGCGCGTGCTCTTCGCGAGGGCGCTCATGCACGACCCGAAGGTGCTGTTCCTCGACGAGCCGACGGCGGGGGTAGACGTGGAGTTGCGCTACAAGCTGTGGGGGTACATCAGGGAGCTAAATCGCGGGGGGATGACAATCCTTCTCACGACGCACTATCTCGAAGAGGCCGAGGCGCTGTGCGAAGAGATCGCGCTAATAAACGGAGGTGCGATCACCGCGCAGGGTACCAGCGAAGAGCTCAAGTACCGCTACGAAGCCAGGAACGTCGAGGAAGTCTACATGAAGGTGATCGGCAATGATCTTCACGGATAGAACGTTTCAGACGCTCCTCTCGCGTGAGATCCTGCGCTTCACGCGGGTCTGGATGCAGACGATAGTGCCGCAGCTTCTGACCTCGCTCCTCTATCTGGTGGTCTTCGGGATCGCGCTCGGTGGACGTATCAAGCAGATAGAGGGTATCCCTTATCTCGACTACATCCTGCCTGGCATCGCCCTGATGAGCCTCATAACCAACTCGCAGATGAACTCGTCGTGGTCAGTCTTCGATGCCAAGCGCGAGCGATACATCGACGAGGTACTCATCAGCCCGATGAGCGACCTGCAGATCGCGCTTGCGTACTCTCTGGGAGGGATGCTGCGCGGCGTTGTGATGGGGGCAGGGGTCTTCGTCGTGGGAGTGCCTTTCGTTGGCATACGCATCGAGCACCCTCTTATGCTGATCGTGATCGGCCTCCTCGCCTCCTTCGCCTTCTCCTCTCTGGGCACCATGGTCGGGGCGCTGGCGACGAGGATCGAGCACATCTCGCTCATCACCAGCGTCATCATCCAGCCGCTCGCGTTCTTGGGCGGGGTGTTCTACTCCGTGGGGATGTTGCCTGGCGTGCTCAGGGTGGCGACGTTCTTCAACCCGATCTTCTACACCGTCGATGCCGCCCGCTATGTGACGCTAGGCGTCTCCGACCTCAATCCCTACCCGACGCTGGGTATGGTCTTCCTCATCGCGGCCCTCTGCTTCGGGGGAGCCTGGTGGGCGATTAGCCGTGGCCCGAACCTTCGGTACTAAGACGACCCCTGCCGGGGAGGTCTGGGCCTTCGTCCTGACCGTCTTCGCCATGTCCAGATGGCTTTTCATGGGGGTTGGCGCCCTGGCGGCCGCCTACGTTCCCGAGGCTGTGCCCGCGGGTGATCCGCTGGAGCCGCCCGGTTTCCTGAATTACTGGGCCCACTGGGACGGGGCATGGTACTCGGAGATCGCCACCCGAGGGTACGGAGCGCATGCCCCTGAATCTACGGCCTTCTTCCCCCTGTACCCGATGCTCGTGAAGCTCGGGAACGTCCTTCCTGGCGGACCGGCTCTCTGGGGAGTCCTGATCTCACTCCTGTGCACGGTCTTCGCGCTGTTCTTCGTCTATCGTATTGCGGAGGATCTCTACGGCGTCCGCGCGGCCCGTGCCGCCACCCTCGCACTCGCCTTCTTCCCGACGGCCTTCTTCCTGAACGCCGTCTATACCGAGGCGCTCTTCCTCGCGCTAACGGCAGGCGCCGTGTGGGCCGCCCGCGTTCGCCGCAACCTGCTGCTGGCAGGGCTGCTTGGCGCACTCGCCGCGGCTACCAGGAACCTCGGGATGTTGCTTCTTATCCCGCTCTTCTTCGAGTGGTTGCGCTACAGGCGGGAGTTCGGAGTGCGCGGTCTCGTGGGGATTGCTCTGGTGCCTGCGGGGCTCGTGGGATACACGCTCTTTCTGCGGGAGCGGTTCGGTGATCCGCTCATCTTCGCCGGACAACAGAGCGCATACTGGGAGCGCGAGCTAACAAACCCGCTGGCGACGATGGGGAGGGCGTGGCAGACCGCGGCGGAAGGTGTGAGGTACGTCCTCGATCCCTCCGCGCTCTTCCTCGGTGCCCCCGCCGGGCCTTCACTCGCGGCCTCGAACACCCTCAATCTGGTGTTCTTGATCTTCTTCGTCCTTCTCATTCTCGTGGGATTCGCCGTGCTGCCGCCGGGGCTCTCCATCTACGCTTTCCTCATCGTCATGCTGCCCGTGCTCACGCCAGCGCCCGATTTCCCGCTCATGAGCCTGCCCCGCTTCATGCTCGGGGCGTTCCCTGTATTTGTGGTCCTTGGCTACCTGCTCTCGCGCAGCAGGCCGGCCCTGATCCTCAGTCTCCTGATGTGTGGGGTCCTTGGGATAGCGCTGACCGCGTTGTTTACGACGTGGCGTTGGGTGGCTTAGACGCTGGAGGAGATCCCTGATGGATAACGTGCCTGGCCTCGATCGGCTGCCCGTCCATCGCGCTCTGCTTGAACGGGCGGTGGACTGCTTTCGGGATGATGACCGCGTGGTGGGTATGATCCTGGGCGGCTCAATGGCACACGGAGCCGTGGACTTCTACTCTGACGTGGATCTCTACATCGTTGTTCGCGACGAGTCGTTCGAAGCCGTGTTCGACGAAAGGGACGTTGCCGCCGGGGCCACAGGCCCTCCACTTTTCTGCTTTGACGTCGATCCCATACCCGGAGGTAGCCGGGACTACATAGTCACGTACCCAGGACCCATCAAACTCGACCTCATGTACCATCGGGAGTCCGAGATTAGACCCGATCAGAAGTGGGTCGGTTGCCCGGTTTTGAAAGATCATTCCGGCTCGCTTGTTGACGTGGTCTCCCGCTCCGCAGGGTCCCATCCGGATCTCCCCGAGCCGAGGGAACTCCTGGAACTGGATCAGAAGTTCTGGACGTGGTGCTGGTACGTCTTCGGAAAGATCATGCGCGGCGAGCTCTGGGAGGCACTCGACGGAATCCACACCATCAGGGGGGAGGTCATACTTCTCATGCTCGACTGGACGGGCGGAAGGCGTCACGAGGGATACAGGCGCCTGGAGCGCAAGCTCGACCCCGAGACGGCGGCGCGCTTTGCGGCAACCGTCGCTCCGCTGGCAGCCGATGCGCTGTATGAGGCGCTGCAGGCCGCGATAGCCCTGTTCCGTGACCTTCGCGAACCTGTCTTTGAACTTTGCGGATTAACATTCGACCCCGCACTCGAAGATGAGATCAGAGTCGAGATGAGCAGGCGCTGGGCTGCACGCGGGGCCTAATTTTCACATGAGGCACGGAGCCTCGGGAGCGCTTCTGTGGCCAGGCGCTCAAGCGTCTCCTGATCCAGGCTTCGCTCGACGAACGAGCGGTCATAACCGTACTCGATTGCATCCTCCCGCCACCAGTAGAAGATGAACTCGTTGATCCCAGCCTCCCTGTATCGTCCGACGAAGTCGTGGAAGGCGTCATCCGAAGCGAAGGGCGAATCGACCATGCGCGGGATGGCAAGCAAGGAGCGAGTTATCTTTCGAGGATCCGTTCCCACCTCGGAACAGTAGTCGTCGAGCATCCGGTTCCGTCGCGCGGTCTGCTCCAGAGCTTGTTGTACCGTCAGGCCGTACTCGGGAAAGAAGTTCCATGAGTCAGCATAATCAGCGGCGATTTTGATCGTCCTGGGTCCGAGCGCGGCGAGGGTGAGGGGAGGCCGCGGTTTCTGGACCGGGGCGGGGTGCATCTGCGAGTCTTCCACCTGGTAGTAGCTTCCTCTGTAAGTCGTCACGTCGTTACGCAGCATTTGATCTACGATTTCGACGAACTCTCGCAGGCGGGCTGCGCGTTCGCGAGGCTCCCGGTTCGGAACGCCCGTCATCGCGTGGTCCGTCGGTGCTCCGCCGGCGCCGATTCCCAGTTCCAACCGCCCA
>DASSJP010000446.1:0-2491 GCA_035691165.1 Rubrobacter sp. | reverse complement strand
CTGCAGCGCCGCCGCGACCGCGGCCACCACCCGCTCGGGAATGAAGTCGGGGTTGGTTCTCATCTTCGCGGTCATCCCGAAGAATGCTGGCCTGTACGCTTCGACCCTCAGGGGCAGGTGCCTGTCGCCAACTGCGCGGATCGCCCCTACGAGGTTCTGAAGCAGATCTGCTCCGACCTCCCTGCCTGCGGGGGCGGCCACCGTCACCAGCACCTCGCGGGTCTCGCCTGTCCAGACCCATGTGGCCATCGCCTTGGCGATGCCCGCGTAGGCGCGGGCGAAGTCCTCGTAGTCGCGTAGCGAGACGACGCGGTCGAGGGTGAGCACGGTGAGCGGCGCGTTGAGACGGGCGTCGTCCTGCGACTCGGCGTCGTCGGCACCCGATGCGGCCATAGGGTTTCCCACGCTGCGCACGCCGAGGATCGGAGTCAACAGCAGGCTCAACTGCTCGGCCCTGACGAGACCGTCCGTCCCGATACCCTTGCGGTAGGACGCCTGTATGTTCTCCCTTCCCGTGGGGAGGCGGGCCCCGGAACGGCCGTCGCCGAACTGCACCGTGGTCCTGCTCTCCTCGTCCAGGCGGGTTGTGTAGACACGCTCTTCGGGGCCGCGCCCGTACAGATCAGGGACCTCGTGCCACTCGATGTCGTCCACGCGCACCTCCAGCGTGGACTCCGTTCCGCTCGGCGTCGGTGCGGAGGTGTGGGTCAGCGGCGACTCGCGCAAGGCGAACCGCTGGAAAGGCGCCGAGGCGTCGCCGCTGCCCAGAACCTCCTGCCTGCTCTCCCCGTGCGTGGCGTGCGCTACGTTGGCGTGGATGGCAAGGGTATCGCGCTGGTAGGAGTAAGCAAGATCTCCTATGAGGCGTAGCTTCGTCAGATCATCTTCGAGCACGGCTTCGAGAAGTGTCGCCGACTCGCTCCTCGGTTCTCCACTCGCGGCATCCTGCCCGGAGAAGATCAGGGTCCGCCCCCCGGCGAGATCGTCAACCCGCCGGTCGAGCAGAACCTCGTCTCCCTCAACGGGCTCGACCAGCGGATACTCGGCGATCTCAAGGGACTCGCTCTGGGCGAAGACGACGGTGTCGCGCCGCCCTTTGGCGAATTTCTCCACCAGGTTCTCGCCCCTGAGCTCCAGGCGCGTGGTCTTGGCCGTGAGCGTGAAGTTGGTCTGGGACGCCTCCTCGAACGTATCTACCTGGTAGACCTCCTCGTAGTTGGGCCTCGAGAGCACCACCCAGCTCCCCTGTGTGATCCGCTGGTAGACGGTGTCCAGATATATGATGTCGTTGGAGGTGAGATCGAAGTCAGGCCACTCCGTGTATGTGCCCTCGGGCTTTCCTTCGAGATAACCGTCCTTGATGGATTTTGGCATGGAGCGCCAGTCAGGGGCGTTGTGCCCGAAGAGCGCGGCCCTCTGGCGCAGCGCGTACGCCTTCGGGTCCCGCGCGGGCAGGATGGTCCTGCCGAACCTCCTCCACCCCAATCCCCGGTCCCAGGTCACCCTGGTACGGCCGGCGTCGGGATCGGCTGTGACGGTCTTCAGACGCCGGAAGTCCCAGTTCTCGTTGCCCGCCGTTGCTTCGCGCTCCGTGCCGACGAGGAGCAGACCGTCGCCGGGTGAGAGGCCCGTCGTCACGCCCTCCAGGTAGACTTCGGTGTCGTCCTGATCCGGCCTCACAGGCACGGTCTGGCGAGGGCGCAGCGTGTTCCATTCAGGGCGGGCCTCGATATTCTCTACCGTCTCGAAGGTCTGGGGGAGCTCGTCCTGGCCGGGGAGGCTCTGGACTTTCGTGCCCACTTCTATGTTCACCATGCGCGGGACGCCGGGAACGTCGGGCGTGTCTTCGAGCTCGAAAGCCAGATGCGTGCTTGCCGCGACGCCAGGCCTGAGCTCGTAGCCGATGAGCCGCGCCAGCTGGAGCAAGGAAACCCTCTCCGTGGCCGTGCGCAGGTAGGACTCGTTGGCGATGCGCTCCGAGTAGAAGGTGAGCACGTCGGCGACCGTGGCCCAGGCGTCGAGGAGCGCGACGGCGAAATCGTCGTCGTCGCGGGTGTTCAGGTCGCGCAGCACCGGCAGCCTGGAGTCCGAGAGGCGCGCGAGCATGGACCTCTTGAACCTGGCATGGGTGCCGATGCGGTAGGCTATCGCGGAGAGGCCAGGCCGGTTATACACCTCCGCTGGTGTGCCGACCTCGATCCCCTCGCAGCAACCGCACTCGTCGAGCGGTCCGGCTTGCGCCGTGCGTGGCACGTCCATCTACTTCCCCCCTTCCATGATGAGGCGGAGCACGCCGTTCTCGGGGAAGTTGGGATCGTTGTCGAGGCGTGCTATTTCAAGACGATGCAAGGTCAGTTCACCTGCCACAAGCGCCGAATCGTCGGGCACGCCCTGGCGTTGGAACAGGGAGATCTCGACCCAATCCACCCCTTCGATGGCCTGCGCGGCCTCGTAGAGCCGGCTGAGGTAGACGGGCTGGCCGAAAGTGAAG
>DASSJP010000445.1:0-2410 GCA_035691165.1 Rubrobacter sp. | reverse complement strand
CGTCCTCACCTACGCTATCGCGTGGGGGTTTATGCCTTTCGGGTCTTTCGGAGCGTTCGGGCCCCTGATCGCCGCCTTCATTGTGATCCAGATCAGTCAGGGCGCTTCGGGGCTGCGCGAGCTTGGTTCCCGAATGAATCGCTGGCGCGTCGGGTGGGTCTGGTACGTGGTGGCGCTGGGTTTGCCGTTTGGGGTCCACCTGCTCACCGGCGTCGCCGGGGTGGGTATCCCTGAGCAGGGCTTCACCTCCTTCACAGGCTACCTGATGTTGTTCGCTTTGCGCCTGATGAATCCCTTGGACGGTTGGGCGGTGGCACTGGTCGCAGCAGCGATCGCACTTCGGCACGCTCGCCCTCGGGTGTACCTGGCTGCTGCATGGCTCGAATTCGGTCCGATGAAGCGCATAGCCCCGTGACAGACACGACGATAAGGAGGCCATCGTGCACACCCTAACCCTGATACCCGTGACTACGAACCAGGGAAAAGGAAGACAATGATCATCATGGCGCCCAACAAGAGATGGAGCGAACTTACGGTCAAACAGAAAGCTCCCTTCGTGCTCCGGGGGATCGTCCAGTTCGCGTTGCTTGCGGCGGCGCTCGCGGACATCTACCGTCGTCCGGAGGAGGAGATCCGCGGCGGCAAGTGGCTGTGGAGCGCTGCTGCATTCGTTAACTTTATGGGCATCGGTCCGATCGCCCACTTCGTCTTCGGACGGAAGCATTAGGGAGGTAGTATGGGACGCTTCGTGCAACTCTTACTCGCCACAGTGGCCGTGACGCTCCTCGTGGGAGCTTGCCAATCACAAAAGGTCGGCGAAATGCAGCGCGAGTCGATCTCGATCCAACCCGAAAACGCCCAGTCAGTGCGCGCGCATCTCATAATGGGCGCCGGCGAGCTAAAGGTGAGTGGCGCCGCAGACGCCCTGATGGAGGGCGACTTCTCATACAACGTCTCGGACTGGAAACCCGAGGTGAACTACGATGTGGGCCCCGACACTGGCGAGCTGACCGTGGAGCAAGGAAGCGGCGAGGGTGTCCCATTTGGCGCCAACGCCCGCAACGAGTGGGATCTGCGCTTCAACGACGAAGTCCCGACAGATCTCATCGTGGAGATGGGCGCAGGAGAGAGTGACCTTGACCTGGACAGCCTCACCCTGACTGGCCTCACCCTCCACATGGGGGCAGGCGAGACCACGGTGGACCTCACGGGCGATTACACTCGGAGCTTTGAAGCCAGCATACAGGGCGGGGTAGGCGAGGCCACAGTGTTGCTGCCCAGCGAGGTGGGTGCCAGGGTAACCGCCGAGGGAGGACTGGGGAAGATCAACGCCGAAGGGCTCCAGAGGCAGGGCGACTCGTACGTGAACGAGGTGTACGGGGACTCTGATGTCAACCTCGATGTGGAAGTCCAAGGTGGAGTCGGGGAGATCAACCTGGAGGTAGTCTGAGGTCCATCTACCCAGATACGTATAGATGCGGGCTGCAAATGTGATGATCTACCAAGGCTGGCATCGATCCTGCCAGGCTATTCACCAAGATTCTTAAACGGTGTTTCCTGGGAAGCTAGGATCACGGTGAGGGCCGAAGCTTAGATGGGCTTCGGCAACTCTCCGTAGGGATACGGCGCAGGTAGCTACTGGATCTTTGGGCCAGTTTCAGAACCGGATTCGGCGAACTTCGTCCGACCCTTCCTGGTGGGGATCAGGGTACTCTCCGGGACTCCGTGGGCTAACTGCGGCGGCTGTCGCGTAGGCGACGACCGTGGGGAAAACGCCGAGGTAGACGACAGAGAGCGTGGCGTCCGGCGGCGCTGACCGCACCTCCTCAGCGAGGCCAGGGAGGAAAGGCAAGATCAGGAGAGTCCCGGCCCAGATGGCGTAGACCGTAAAGGTTAGAGCCGTAAAGGTGAGAGATCCATACTTCTACGCATATGGCTTCTGGAACGCGAAGTAGATGCTGCCCAAGAAGCCGACCACGATACCCGTCCATCCCCGCGCGTCGAGGTGTTCTCCCAGGAGAGCGACGGCCAGTAGGGCGGTGAAGATGGGGATGGAGGCTATGATCAGGCTCGCAGCCTCTGCGCTCGCTGTGGTCTGCCCGTAACCCAGGGCCGCGTTGTACAGGGAGAACGCGAAGAGACCAGCCAGGACCGCAGCGGGGAGGTCGCGCACCTCGGGCGGGCGCACACGCCCGGGGACGGCGTAGAGCGCCAACGCGGCTGAGGCTACCAGAGGGCGAGCGGACCCGGAGTATAGGATGCGAGCCCGGCTCCGCTCGCGTCGTACACCGATGCACAGAAGATCACCGCCGCGACCGCCGGCAGTAGACGGACATCGGTTCTTGTCCCTATGCGCCCATGTTAGTCACCTCAAGAATCATATTGACCCGAGCGCGTGTCATAGGTTTTC
>DASSJP010000444.1:0-5007 GCA_035691165.1 Rubrobacter sp. | reverse complement strand
CTACTCAGTAGCCGGCATCCCTCCTGAACGTTGTCAGCTTGTCCTACGTTGGCGTTCCGGGAGATGTGCGACACCGTCCAGTCGCCGATACTACTCTTCGGCCTTCGTCCGCTCTTTCGATGCTCTA
Organism: Rubrobacter sp.; assembly: GCA_035691165.1. Taxonomy (GTDB): domain Bacteria; phylum Actinomycetota; class Rubrobacteria; order Rubrobacterales; family Rubrobacteraceae; genus Rubrobacter_D. Next base: position 4,880 of record DASSJP010000444.1, on the reverse strand, counting down.
TTCTGATCCACTGTCTGCGCATCGGGCTCGACCGCAAGGAAGGGCGGCGGTGCAATAGACAGGGAGTCGCAGGCCCTTGCGAGCGCATCCCGGCTTGCCTCCGAGAGCGGAACCGTGCCTCGGGTGATTAGAACGCGGTAGCGGCGGTGACCGCGTTCGCCCGGCACTAACAGTTCATCGACTCCTGCCTGCCGCTCGCCGGCCTTTATCTGATCGATCTGGACTTCCATGCGCGACAGGAACTCCTCGCGCGGCAAGAACGCCTCCACGTCGAGCGCCCAGAGGAAGGTGTTGCCGGCCGTGGCGGGCTCGCTGCCCATGTCGCGGGCGAATGCGGCTCCGGTCAAGACGCCTGCCAGTGCGTCGATGACCAGCGCCAGGCCGAAACCCTTGTGGGGCGCTGTTGGAGATCCGAGCGGTGCCATGAGCCCGCCACGGGCGAACTCGTTCGGATCGGTGGTCGGGTGGCCTTCGATGTCGAGGATCATGCCCTCGGGCACCTGACGGCCATGTTGCGCCGCGAGACGGACCTTGAACGCCGCGCCGGTGCTCGTTGCCACGTCTAGTATTACAGGGGGGTGGCGGCCAGCGGGGATTGCGTAGGCGAAAGGGTTGGTGCCAAAGGTCGGCGTGCGGCCGCCGGGCGGGGCAACCATCGGGATGGCGTTGGCACAGGCGAAGCCGATCAGGCCAGCCTCAGCCGCCATCCTCGCGTAGAACCCGAGTGCGATGGGCTGCGAGTCGCGGACGCCGGCGACTGCGATGCCCTTGCGCTCACGGGCACGCTCGATGCACCAGCGCATCGCCCGCACCGCCCCGACCACGTGGCTGCGGTCCCCGTCGAGGAGCAGGGTCTCCTCCGTCTCCCGCAGAACCCGGATGTCGGGCCGTGGGTTCATCCCGCTGCGATACGCATCGGCCAGGAAGACGAGCAGGTGGACACCGTGGCTCTCGTAGCCTCGCAGTTCAGAGTCCAGCAAGACCTCGGCGACCTGTTCGGCATCCTCCCGAGGCAGCTCGAGCCTCTCGAACGCCGAGATCAGACAATGCCGCAAATCTTGGATCCGAACCAGGTGCATTTCGTTTCCCTCTTTCCCAGTCATGAGGGCAAAATGTCCAGCTTGAGCCTTGGTATCAGATAGTACTCCGGGATGTCAACGTGCGGCCTCCTCTATGGTCCCGTCCGGACCTTTCTTATGCTCGACGCTCTCCATAATCGGGAGGGCCTTGCCCATCACACCGTTCCGAAGGTCCTGAACGCCCAGGAGATCGCGTGCACGGGTCCCGTCGAGGCGAACGAATCTATGGGTGGCGGAGCTCATCACGTGCACATCGCGGGGCTCATCCACCTGGTCCGGGCCCACGGCTTCCGGCGCGTAGGGGCCGGTGACGAGGGAGAATTCGTCGCCTTCTATCCCGAAGCAGGTATGCCCTTACCACCTCTAGCAAGTAGAGGCTACCTCCACTTTATGGTGCAGCCGACCGGGGTGGTCTCTGCGGGCGAAGGTTCCTTGCCTGCAATAACCGCCTCCAGAGCTTCCCTGAGGTAGTGGACGTTCACTGCTGCCGGATCTTCGTAGCTGTCGTCCACCGTGCCGTGGTAGCGTAGCGTGCGGCCCTTGTCGAAGAGGAAGATCTCCGGAGTTCGCTCGGCCCCGTAGGCGCGGGCGACCTCCTGGGATTCGTCGTACAGGTAGGGGAAATTGAACCCCTTCTCCTCAGAGCGTTCCCTCATCCTTGGGAAGCTATCGTCGGGGTACTTCTTTGCATCGTTGGCGCTGATGGCGACGAGTTGTACGCCGCTGGCGGCGAAGTCGGCCTGTATCTCGACCAGGCGGTCCTCCCAGGCTCGGGCGTAGGGGCAATGGTTGCAGGTGAAGATCACCGCAACGACCTCTTTGTCCGCGTAGTCCTCCAAGGCATGGCGACCATCGTCCACGCCGGGCAGCTCGAAAGGTATCGCCTTATCGCCAGTGCTCAGGTTGGCCATGATATCTCCCCTTTCCGCAACGACTTTGCCAAATGGACCCAGGAAGACGTTTTACCATTGCTCGACCAGGCCGACGGTCAGCCGGGCCGGCTCTTCGCCGGGGACCTGAAAGCGCGCCGGATCATGTCTTTGGAAGGCAGCGGGGAGATACGGTCGTCCGCCAGACGATAGGCGCGGCATGTCAGGGCGTAGCGAGGGTCGCCCGGTGGATCTATATCCTGGCTCTCGACGCGGATGGTGGGTGAGCCGACGAATCGAAACTCGCGTGCTTGCTCTTCGGTGTCGACCTTGATGACTTCCACCTCGCCGAGGACGCCTTCCTCATCCATGACCTCCCGCAGGCGCTCGAGTGCAAGCTCGTAAGACGGACAGTCCTCATAATAAAGGAAGCTCACTCGCACGAGATCCCTCCAGACTTCTTTGCCGGTCTATTCTTGCTTCTTCATACCACATTCAGGAGCAGCTATTTCTTTGACTCGGAAGCTGGAGCATTCCAGTGGCTACGCGACGGTAACCGTAGAAGTTGTCCGGGCGAACAACAGAAGACGGGGAGTCGAGACTACCGCGGCGATGTTCACGAATCGGGACGTTGAGTTCTGAGGATGGCCTGGACGACGAAGGTCGGGGTCGGATCACCCCGCCAGCTGCGGACGGCGCTCGCGCTGGCGGGTAGCTTCCTCGAACGCGTGGGCCAGTTGCATGACGCCCAGGTCATCCCGGTATCGCCCTACTATCTGGATGCCCACGGGCAACCCTTCCCGGGTGAAGCCGCAGGGCACCGAGATGGCGGGTAACCCTGTAACGGTCACGAAGTAGCAGGACTTCATCCAGTCTATGTAGGTCTCCATCCTTTCTCCGTCGATCTCCGTGACGTAGCGCTGCGCCACGTCGAAGGGTGGGACCTGGCTCACCGGCGAGACGAGGAACTCGTAGGACTGCATGAAGGTTCCCACCCGGTGGAAGAGCTCCGTCCTCTTGCGCTCCGCCCTTCCTACCTGCGGCCCGCTCAGGCGCGCCCCCTCCTCGATGTTCCATACCACGGTATCCTTCAACGCGTCCCGGTGAGCCTGTAGCAACTCGCCGTAGGCGAGCTCGTAGCGCCACGCCCTGAGGGTTTTGAAGATCTCGTCCGCGTCCGCGAAGTCAGGTTGTGCATCCTCCACCGCACAACCCAGAGACTCGAAGGTGCGGCGCTGGTTCTCCAGCACAGCCGTCACGCGAGGGTCCACCGGCAGGCCGCCGAGGTCCCTGCTCCAGGCGATCCGCACCCCGCCGAAGTCGCGTTCGAGGGGGCGCAGGAAGTGAATGCCCGGCTCGGGGATGGAGATGGGGCAGCGAGCATCCGGCCCTGCTATCGCACTCAGCATGAGGGCCGTATCTTCGACCGTGCGGGCCATCGGACCGTCCACCGTGAGTGAGAGCCACGGGGTGGGGTCTGGCCAGCCCGGCACCCTGCCTGGTGATGGCCTGAAACCCACCACGTTGCAGAAGCTCGCCGGGTTGCGCAAGGACCCGCCCATGTCGCTGCCGTCGGCGATCGGCACCATCCCGCATGCCAGAGCGACCGCCGCCCCGCCGCTGCTCCCGCCGCACGTCCTGGTCGGGTCGTAAGGGTTGAGCGTCTCGCCGAAGACTTCGTTGAAGGTCTGCGAGCCGGCGCCGAACTCCGGGGTGTTGGTCTTGCCGACGGAGATGGCCCCGGCCTCCCTAAGCCGCTCCACTATCAGGGCGTCGTGGTCGGGGATGAAGTCTTTATAGACCAGAGAGCCGAAGGTGGTGCGGACGCCCTCGGTAGGGAAGAGATCCTTGTGTGCAACAGGCAGCCCGGCCAGCGCCCCAACCTCTTCGCCGCGCGCGATGGCATCATCGGTGGCGCGGGCCCTGTCTATCGCCCGCTCAGCCGTGAGCGTGACGATGGCGTTGACCTCGGCGTTGACACGCTCGATCTGCGCCAGGTGCGCCTCCATCACCTCCAGAGCGGATAGCTCCTTCACGCGAACGAGTCGCACCAGCTCGGTGGCCGTCAGGAAGAAGATCTCCGACGTGGTTATCGTCTCCTTCTCTCTGTGTGGTGGCCCGGCAGACAGAAGCCCGGTATCACGAAACCATAGTCGGGGACCATCTGCTTCGTCAAGTGTGCGGTGGGGATGGTTTGTATCGTGCAATGAGAACGAGAGAGGAAACTTGTATCATTGGGCACTCCAGAGGGGTAGTGTGGGGGACAGGGAGTAGCCATACAAAGATGCTGTATGGAACGACGCCCGAATAGCGCGCGCGATGTATCGCATGCCGGACTACTGCGGGCGCTGCGGTCCACCGTTGGAGGTCGATCTCGACTACGGCGAAGTTCGACTGCTCGAGTTGTTCGAAGGCGGTGTCACCGACTTATGGAAGTATCGAGAGCTATATCCCCTCACCTCTCATCAGCATGGGGTCCAGCTCGGCCTGGGCGAGGGAGGTACCCCGTTGGTTCTCGTCTCGAAGCTATGTCGGGAGGTCGGGCTGGATCAGGCAAGGTTAAGATGTGATCACCTGAACCCTTCCCGTTCGTTCAAGGACAGGAGCGCTTCGGTAGGGATTGCGTGGGCGCTGGAACAAGGGTGCCCTGGGGTCGGCTGCGCATCGAGCGGGAACGCGGCGGGTGCGGCCGCAACCTACGCGGCGCGTGCAGGATTGCCCGCTTACATCGTGGTCTCCTCCGGGGCACCGAAGTCGAAACTGAGCGTGCCGATCGCCCACGGTGCCCGAGCGTTCCGGGGCAGAGGGGATTTCAGCCGCGCCTTCACGGCGGCCCGCGAAGCGGCCCTGGAAGTCGGACTTGCGAACCTGACCACCTGCGTCAACTGCTACGCGTGGGAGGGGAACAAGTCCGTCGCCTACGAACTGTTCG
>DASSJP010000443.1:0-4096 GCA_035691165.1 Rubrobacter sp. | reverse complement strand
TCCGGTTTCACGGGGTCTGGCAAGAAGGGCCCGTTCGTCGTCCTGCGTCTCTTGAGGACCTCCAGGAAATCCAATCTCAGCCTCCTAAAGCATCCATACGAAGCCTGTAGCGTAGAGGATCAGTGCCCCTAGCGCGAGCGCTGTGTGTCCGCGCGTGCCCGCCCTCACCCTCGGCAGCACGGCGAAGAGGACGAGGACGGGGAGCAGCACCCAGCGGTAAGGCTCGCCCTCGAGGAACCCGACGGCTGCGGCGACGGCGGCAGAGGCGAAGACGGCGAAGAACAGGGCATGGTGGAGCCAGCGAAAAGGCTTCGTATCCACGATGCGAAGCTGCACCAGTACACCCAGCGCGAAGTTCACAAGAAAGAGAACCGTTGCGGCGTAGAAGATCAATGCTCGCTCCTCGGACTCATCCAGAGGGGTTATAGCACAGGCATCGCCCGCACAAGTGTAAGCCCATTCGCCCCGAAACGCCCGAAACTAACGCTGCGCCGGAGTCGAGAAGGGCCTGTGATGCTAAGATTCGTAGTTCGATAGACCATGTAGTACGAAGCTTTTGCTAGGGGGCGAGATGGCGGAAGGGCGCCCGGAGGCCTACATAACCGGGATCGGCGTGGTCACCCCCGTAGGGGTCGGGCGCAAGAAGCTCTGGAGTTCGCTCATGGCCAACGAGAGCGGTGCCGGTCCCATAACCCTCTTCGACCCCGAGGGCTTCGAAGTGAGGATCGCCGCAGAGTGCACGGACTTCGACCCCGAGCGTTTCATGGACCGCAAGGTCGCAGCGCGTACCGACCGTTTCGCGCAGATGGGCCTCGCCTCGGCCAAGCTCGCCCTCGAGGACGCGGGAGCGTGGGACGTGCTCAACCAGAACCCCGAGCGGGTCGGTCTGATCCTTGGCAGCGGCATCGGGGGCGTCACCAGCATGGAGACGACCCAGGCGACCATAGACAGCAAGGGACCTTCCCGCGTAAACCCCTTCTCCGTCACCAAGATCATGCCCAACTCCGCAGCAGCCCACGTCGGCATACAGCTGGGAGTGCAGGGCCCTTCGATCACGGGCGCGCTCGCCTGTACCTGCGGTACGGACATGATGGGCCTCGGGTACGACCTGATCCGGCGCGGCGACGCCGACATCGTGCTCTGCGGCGCCACTGAGGCGCCTCTTACCCCGGTAATCGTCGCGGGCTTTATCGCGATGCGCGCCATGAGCCGGCGCAACGACGACCCGGAAGGCGCTTGCCGTCCGTACGACGTTGACCACTCGGGCTTCCTCATCGCCGAGGCTTCCGCCGTAATGGTCCTCGAGAGTGCCGAGTCCGTCGAGCGCCGCGGATCGGAGCCGTACGCGAAGATCACGGGCGTAGGACGTAGCACGGACGCCTACAACCTCACCGACCCTGACCCGCAGGGCTATGGCATCATGCGTGCCATGCAGCTCGCCGTCGCGGACGCGGGGCTCGAAGGGGAGCAGATCGGCTACATTAACCCCCACGGCACGGGCACGGTGGCCGGCGACGGCCCCGAGTCGCAGGCGATGGCCAGGATCAACCCAAACGTCAAAGTCTCCTCCACGAAGGCCACCCTGGGCCACTCTCTGGGCGCGACCGGCGCGCTGGAGACCGCCATCTGCGCCATGGCCATCAAGGAGAGGACCATCCCCCCGATGAGGAACCATACGAAGGTGGCAGAAGGCTGCGCCGATCTCGACTACGTCGTGGACGAGCCACGCGATGCGCCAGACCTGGAGGCCGCCCTGTGCGCCAACCTCGGCGTCGGGGGCCACAACGCAGCCGTCGTCCTGGAACGCGCCTGATGGAGCGCAATGAAAACCTGTACTCCGTGCCGGAAGGTATACCCGAGCCGTCCGACGACGGCGCCTGCGACCACCTGCCAGGGACGCGACTACCCTCCGTGTCTCTGACGTCCACTGACGGGGACCTGGTGGATCTTTCGTCCCTACCGGGGACGACCGTCGTGTACTGCTACCCGATGACGGGGAGGCCGGACCGGGATCTGCCGCCTGGCTGGGACGACATCCCCGGCGCCCGCGGATGCACCCCCCAGTCGTGCGCGTTCCGCGACCACCACGCGGAGCTACAGGCGCTCGGGGCGAGGGTCTTCGGACTCAGCACCCAGGACTCAGACTACCAGCGCGAAGCCGCAGAACGGTTACACCTCCCGTTCCGGTTGTTGAGCGATCGGGCCTTGGAGTTCGCGGGAGCGCTGGATCTCCCGACCTTCGAGGCCCAGGGCATGACCCTCACAAAGCGCCTGACCCTCGTAATCGAGGATGGAGAGATCCGGCACTTCTTCTATCCGGTGTTTCCGCCTGGCAGCAACGCCGAGGAGGTCGCAGGTTGGCTCTCCGAACGTAACGCTAGCTAGAGAGGACTTTACATGAATCCTGTCGCGACCCAAATCTTGCACAAGAGGCTGGAGGAGCTCGAGGAGATAATCGCACCCCACGGAAGCGCGCTCGTCGCCTTCTCGGGCGGGGTGGATTCCTCGCTCGCCCTCGCCGTGGCGGCGCGGGCGCTCCCCGATGACAGGGTACTCGCCGTCACTTCCAACAACGAGACCTATCTGCCTTCGGAACTGGATCTTGCGCGGGAGTTCGCCGAGTCCCTCGGCGTGGAGCACCTCGTGGTGAACACCCGCGAGTTGGACAACCCGGACTACGCGAGCAACCCGACGAACCGCTGCTACTTCTGCAAGAGCACCCTGTACTCGGACCTGGCAAAGCTCGCCGAAGAAAGAGGCTACGCCTGCGTCGTAGACGGGGCGAACAAGGACGACGAGGGTGACTACCGCCCTGGCAGGAAGGCCGCCAGGGAGCTAGGGGTAGTCTCCGTGCTCTCCGAGGCCGGGATGACCAAGGCCGAGGTACGGGAGATGGCGAAGTACCTGGAGCTGCCGACGTGGGACAAGCCCGCGCTCGCTTGCCTATCCAGCCGGTTCCCCTACGGGCAGGAGATCACACCAGAAAAGCTCTCGCAGGTCGCGCGCGCTGAGGAGTTCCTGCGCCGCGAAGGTTTCAGGCAGGTGCGCGTCAGGCACCACGGGGAGATAGCCCGCCTCGAAGTCGGGCCGGATGAGCTTGAAAGGGCCTTTGCCCTGCGTGAGGAGATCTCCACGGAGCTCCTCGACGCAGGCTTCCTCTACGTCACCCTCGACCTCGCCGGATACAGATCAGGAAGCCTGAACGCCGCCCTGAAAAAGAAGACGCTACCCCTTATCTCGTCCTAGGCATGGACTCCGTAGAGGGTCCGCTCCTCGTACTCACCCTCATCGTGATGGTCCTTGGTCTGCTAGGAAGCGTCTTGCCGGGGCTGCCAGGCGTCACGCTCATCTTCCTCTCCGCACTCGTCTTCGCCATCATTACAGACTTCCGTACCGTCGGTGTCACGATCCTCGTGCTCCTCTTCGTGTTCGCCGTGATCGCCTTCATCGCTGACTTCGTCGCCACCTCCTACGGCGCCCGCCGCTTCGGGGCGAGCAACTGGGGTACCGTAGGAGGGGCAATAGGCGGGATCGTCGGTGCGCTGATCGGCCTGTTCTTCCTCGGTATCGGCTCCCTCTTCGGCCTCATCCTTGGCACCATCGCCGGCGTCTTCCTCGGCGAGTACCTGAGACGCGAAAGGCAGGGCCCCGAAGAACAATCCTCCAGCGGGAGCGACTGGCGCCGCGCCTCACGGGCGGCCGGCGGTGTCGTCGTCGGCTACCTGGCCTCCGCCGTGGTACAGGGATTGCTGGGACTCGCGAGCGTCGTGGTCTTCGTGCTCGCGCTCGTGTATTAGAGCTTTGGAGACATCAGGTTTTCTATGCGCTGAGGCGCCTGCTTTCGCCCGCAACGCGAATCGGAGTTGCAAGCCCTCGCCACCAGCACTGCCCAGCAGCCCGCTCCTAACCTTGGCGCAGGGACTCTAGCCAATTCGGTTCAAAAATACGCCATATGGGGGATGTGTTGACGCCCCTGCGCCCTTAAGCTAGGGTTGCTACGTATGCAGGAGCGGTGGTATTCCCACACCACCTGTATGAGCGAGGAGAAATAACGCATGGTAAAGGTAGGTCCGGCTTACCAAGTGCGAGCAGTTCT
>DASSJP010000442.1:0-2523 GCA_035691165.1 Rubrobacter sp. | reverse complement strand
ACGCCGCGAATGGTAATCGTGCTTGTGCTCACGCAGATGCTCCGTAAGGTGCGCAATGCGCCGCGTAAGCACCGCGACCTGAACCTCGGGCGACCCTGTGTCCCCCTCGTGCGTCCGATGCTCCTGAATGATCTCTTCTTTATGCTCAACTACAGCCAACTTCTTCGTTCTCCTCTTTGTTCTCTTCTCTCTTGTTTAACTCGTTCGACCCCTTATGCTACCACATGCATCAAATAGTATCGTGCGTTGTCGCGGAGCTGAAGACGGCCTCGAAACCGGCTCCGGACCTTGCCGCTCCCGCCCTGATTCAGGGTTCGGGCTGGACGAAGCTCGAACGTCTGAGTCTGCGCCTCAACCACCACGTCCCAGCGATGAGCACGGGGACGAGCCACCATCCGAAGACGATCGCCGAGAGGAAGACGGTGGCGAGGGCCTGCAATACGGCCAGCGAAGCGCTCCACGCCCGCGCTACTATCAGCTTCGGATCCCAGGCCGGACGAGGTTTCGGAGGGCTGGCGACAGGCCTGATGCTAAGGGAGATCTGCGCGAAGTCGCTCCGCTGATCGAGGTATTTAATCCTGCCCTGCACCTGTTCGATCTGGCCCCGAACGTCGGTGAGTTCGCGCTGGATAGATAGCGCATCCTGAACGTCATCAGCCCGGTCGTACAGTCCGAGCAGGGTCTGCTCCGCAGCCAGGAGGTTCCGCTCCCTGGATTTCAGATCCACGTACTCCTCGGTCACGTCCTGACCTGAGATCGTGTCGGTCGTGACTTCCTCACCAAGCGCCCGTAGCTCGTCTAGCGTCCCCTCAAACTCGTTCGAGGGAACGGAGATGATCATGTCAGCGTAGACGGAGTTGTCTGCGCTGTAGGTCTGCGCGCTGAGGATGCTCCCTCCTACCCGCGCCGCCACCTCTTGCGCCCTCGCCGCACCGCTGCGAACGTCCTCGGCCCGTATGCCGAGCTCCGCCGTCTTGACAATCTTTCGGCCGAAGTCGTCCTGCGCAACCTGGGGACCGGAGACAACTTCCCCCTGCGACGCGAACTCGGCACCTGACTCGGGCATTCGCTCCACGCCTGACCGGTCCGTGGTCGCTGTCCCTCCACGCGACTGCGTCTCTTCTTTGCCTCCCGAGCACCCAGCAATAACCAGAACCAACAAGGGTATGCCCACCGCCAACGACCTCGCGCAGTCCCCGATCTTCATGCAGGCCACCTATCCTTCCAGCGTGTGCAATTCGTCTACCCTGAGTACACACGCCGATATGAATGGGTTCCGTGAGAAACTACATAGATCGCATATCCGGTGCTAGCTGAGACTTTCCGTGATGAGCCTTGCTTCCTCGACGTCGCGTCGTATCTGCCCGGTTAGCTCATCGACGCCCGAGAAGCGTCGCTCCTCACGTATACGCTTCGCGAAGCTGACATCTACCACGCGCCCGTAGAGGTCTCCGTCGAAGTCCATGAGATGAGCCTCGACGCGGCTCTCAGCCCTGTCGAAGGTAGGAGCGACTCCGACGTTCGTGCAGGCAGCATATCTTTCCTCCCCGACGGTGACGAACCCGGCGTAAACGCCGCGAGCAGGTATCACCGCGGCCGGATCCGGCAGCACGTTCGCCGTTGGGAAGCCGATGGATCTGCCTCGCCGGTCCCCTACCACGACCTCACCCCTGAGCACGTAGGGCCGACCCAGGAGGCCGGCGGCCCCGGTCACTTCCCCTTCCGATATAAGGGCACGGATGCGGGTGGAGCTGATCTCACCCTCCATGCCAGCACCTCGTACCCCAACAGCGACAGCCTGCCCACCGGCCTCACGCATGAACCGCTCCAGATCGCGAAAATGTCCGGCAGCCCTGTGCCCAAAACGGAAGTTTTCACCGACAACGACCACCGAAGCCCCGATCTCACCCACAAGCACTTCCCTTACGAACTGCTCAGGACTTTTTCTGGAGAGCTCAAGATCGAACGTGATCACCACCACCTCATCAGCCCCGTAACTTAGCAGCATCTCACGCCGCAACTCCAGCGGCGTAAGGAGCCCGGGCGGATCCCCAACCCCCACCACCGTCCGCGGGTGCGGATGGAAGGTAGCAGCCACGATCTTCATGCCCCTCCGCCGCCCTTCCTCGACAGCAAGCCTCAAGACCGCCTGATGACCGAGGTGTACGCCGTCGAAGTTCCCAAGCGCCATGACTACTCCCCGCACAACACCACCTCGGCACGCGCCTCATCACCATCATCTCTGTACACAGCGAGCAACTCTCCCCCACTCATCACCCTGTAGCTGCCCTCGACGCCAGCCCCTCCCAGACGCCTGCCATGGCATACCATCCCTCGACCAACGTCCACCGGAACGATCACCTCTGGCAGGTGCGCCACCAGTTCCAGCGAAGGTATTATGTGGTTATCTAGGGTTTCTGGGAGGAGGTTTTCTGGTGCTTCTGCGTTCTCGGCTGTGAGGTGGCCGACGCTCGTGCGTCGCAGGGATCTCAGGTAGGCTCCCGAGTCGAGGGAGGCGGCGAG
>DASSJP010000441.1:0-3073 GCA_035691165.1 Rubrobacter sp. | reverse complement strand
ATCGCGCTCGTCGTGCTAGTACCAGGGACGGTTGTAGGAGAGATCATGTTCTATGCGGGATTTGGGCTCTCGATTGTGGCGGGGCTCATGTACGTGAGGAGTGTACGGCGCCTCCTTGGAGGAGGTGAGGTTCGATGAAGGCGAGCATCCTGGCCCGCTGAAAGGGAGTGTCGAACTATATATGGCACGGTATGCTCGGGTGTCATGGCACAAGGTCAGGAACGCTGGGCTGCTGGCGATAGGGTGAAAGGGCGAGAGAACATCCGAGAGACCGCAGATATGCAGGGACGAGCCGCATACCGGCGGACGGTGGAGGAGGTCGTCGCCGGGCTAGGTAGCGATCCACGGCAAGGTCTAAGCGCCGAAGAGGCGCGTGATCGGCTGGAGTTCTACGGGTCTAACGAGCTCGAAGTCGAGACGCCACCACCCGCCTGGCGACGTTTCATAGCGCAGTTTAGGGATACGCTCGTGATTTTGCTGCTGATTGCCACAGCGCTCTCCGTTGGCCTGTGGGCCTACGAAGGCGATGCGGCCCTGCCCTACGAGGGGCTGGCGATCTTCGCCATCGTGCTCCTGAACGGCATTCTGGGATACGTTCAGGAGGCACGCGCACAGAAAGCGGTGGCGGCCCTGCGGGCCATGTCAGCGGCAAGGGCCAGCGTGGTGCGTGACGGCGAGAGGAAGAGCATCGCCTCAACAGGACTCGTACCGGGTGACATCATTCTCCTTGAGGAGGGGGACACGATCCCGGCCGACGCCCGCCTGATCGAATGCACCGCGCTGCAGACGTCCGAAGCATCGCTCACCGGCGAGAGCTTGCCCGTGCCCAAAGATACTGCTCTCATCGAGAAGAAGGTGAGCCTGGGGGATCGGACCAACATGCTCTTCTCCGGCACGGCGGTTACCTACGGGCGTGGCAGGGCCGTGGTGACGGCCACGGGGAGGCAGACCGAGCTGGGGAGGATCGCAGGGCTGTTGCGACAGACAGATGAGGAGACGACGCCGCTCCAGAAGGAGCTAGCGCGTACCGGCAAGCTTCTAGGCGTCGCGGTGCTCCTCATCGCTGCGGTCATAGTCATCACAATTGTTCTGGTCGAAAGGGTTCGCGACCCAGCAGCGATCTTCGACGTCCTGATCCTGGGCGTCGCTTTGGCGGTCGCCGCGGTTCCCGAGGGCCTTCCGGCTATCGTCACGGCGGTTCTCGCGATAGGGGTCCAGCGCATGGCGCATCGCAACGCGATCGTGCGCAAGCTTCCGGCGGTCGAGACCTTGGGGTCCGCCACGGTGATTGCCTCAGACAAAACCGGTACCCTGACCAAGAACGAGATGACCGTGCGGACCGTACTCACGGCGAGCGGCCACGCAGACCTTGGCGGAACCGGCTATGCCCCCGAGGGCGAACTGCACCTCAATAGCAAACGGCCCTCGGACGCAGCCTTACGCACTGAAGTGGAACAAATTTTGCAGGCCGGAGAACGTGCAAACAACGCGACGCTCAGCAACAGCGACGGCCGCTGGAGCGTGCAGGGGGATCCTACGGAGGGCGCCCTGATCGTTGCGGCGCGCAAGATCGGACTCACCCCAGACGTGTTAGATCAGCGCTTCGAGCGCGTCGGCGAGGTGCCGTTCTCCTCCGAGCGGAAACTGATGAGCACGGTGCAAAAAGTTGCCGACAATCAGGAGAATCGGATCGTCTTCACCAAAGGGGCCCCTGAGTTCCTGTTGCCGCGTTGCTCGCACGAACTCATCGGCCACGAGACGCGTCGCCTCACGGACGGGCGTCGCAAGGAGATCCGTGAAGCCAACGAGCAGCTCGCCGGCGAGGCGCTGCGTACCTTGGGCATGGCGTTTCGGTCGCTGCCGCCTGACACGCGAGAAAAGGAGGTGGATGGCCGTATCGAGCAAGAGCTGGTCTTCCTTGGTCTCGTTGGCATGATCGATCCACCCCGCAAGGAGGCTAAAGCTGCGGTTGTGCGAGCCAGGAGCGCCGGCATACGTCCGATCATGATCACAGGCGACCATCCGAGAACCGCCGCGGCAATTGCAAGAGAACTAGACATCTTAGAAAAAGGTGGGGCGATAACAGGGGCAGAGCTCGAAAGCCTGACCGACGACGTGCTCGAGCAGACTGTTCGCGAGTCTTCGGTGTACGCGCGGGTCAACCCTGAGCACAAGCTCCGCATCGTACGCGCCCTGCAGCGAACCGGCGCGGTGGTGGCGATGACCGGAGACGGTGTCAACGACGCTCCCGCGCTCAAGACGGCGGATATAGGGGTCGCGATGGGTATTACCGGCACGGACGTCTCCAAAGAAGCTGCGGATATGATTCTGACGGATGACAATTTCGCCTCGATAGTGGCTGCAGTCGAGGAGGGGCGCTCGATCTTCGCCAACATCCAGAAGTTTATGCGATACCTCCTCTCCTCTAACATCGGGGAGGTCCTCACGATGTTCTTTGGTGTGGTGCTCGCGGGCGTGATCGGCCTGAGCGGCGTGGGTATCTTGGCGCTTCCGCTACTTGCGACACAGATACTGTGGATCAACCTGGTCACCGACGGCCCGCCCGCGCTCGCCCTCGGCCTCGACCCTGCCGACCCGGACGTAATGAACCGGCCCCCGCGCCGGCAAGGCGCCGGCATCGTCGCCCGCTCGATGTGGCTCGGCATAGTCTCCGTAGGCATCGTCATGGCGCTAGGCACCTTGCTGGTGCTAGACTCGGCGCTGCCTGGCGGCCTCATAGAAGGTTCCGGTGACCTGCCTTACGCACGGACGATGGCCTTCACCACCCTGATGCTTTTTCAGGTGTTCAACGTGCTCAACGCCCGATCGGAGGGGCGCAGCGCGTTCTATGGACTATTCCGCAACCCTTGGCTTTGGGGCGCGCTACTGTTGTCGGTACTGTTGCAAGTTCTGGTAGTACACGCGCCATTCTTTCAACCCGCATTTGGTACGGTCGGGTTAGACTATAGGGACTGGCTCGTATGTTCCGCGGTCGCAAGCTCGGTCCTGTGGCTGCGCGAGGCCAGCAAGTTGCTCCTGCGGAGTATCGTCCTCTAGAGTGTCTTCTATCCAG
>DASSJP010000440.1:0-8100 GCA_035691165.1 Rubrobacter sp. | reverse complement strand
TTACCACAGGATCGAGGGGTCCAGGGAATGGATGGAGATCGATGGCGGACATTTCGATCTGCTGTATTTTCCGAGTGAGGAGTTCGAACGGGCGTCGTCCGTCCAGGCGCGCTTCCTCTCCGACCACCTCTCGGTGCCAAGACCACCCGGGCAGACGTAATGGCGCTTCGTGCAAAGTGAGCAAATAGGCCTCTTGTGCGGAAGATCAGCGATGAGGAGTCATACAGGGCCTGGCGCGCTCGCGTCGTCTGTGGCGCTTTGCGGGATCGTTTTCCGGCCTGCGCTGTGGGGGCGGATGATCCGCTCCGCCGAACCCTTGGTCAGGGCGGTGAACATGGCGGCGCGTCCCCTGCTGGCCCATCCTTTGACCGTTCCGTCGGGGACGCCGAGCGCTTCCGATATCTCGGCGCAGGAGAGGCCTTCCATGTGACGCATCATCATCGCGGCACGGTGCTCGGCGCGAACGTTGCCGAGGGCCATCTGGATCTCCTCTCGTCGTTCCGCGTCGAGCGCCGCCTCCTCGGGGTCTGTGTCGCGGCCTGAAGACTCCGAGAGATGCGCCATTTCTTCGCCGACCTCGCGTGTCCTGCGGCGCGACTCCCTGCGGCAGAACGTCAGACAGGTGTTGACGGTGATCCTGTGCAGCCAGGTACTGAAGGCGCTCTCTCCTCTGAAACTCTTCATATTCGCCCAGACCCTGACCCAGACCTCCTGGCTCGCGTCCTGGGCGTCCTGGCTCCCGAGCATGCGAAGCGTCACCCCGCGCACGAGGGCGGAGTGGGCAAGGACCAGTTTGGAGAACGCCTCGACGTCGCCACGGGAGGCGCGCGCGACCAGTTCTCGATCTCCGATGCTCACCCGAGGATCCTCCCGGTCACACTCCGCGCTCGCAGGATGCCCGCGTCGGGTTCACAGTCTCTCTCCGTTACCCTCGACGGCGTTCAGCACGTCGTGCAGCAACCCGGCGGCAAGTTCCTCGCCGCCGGGGTTCACTATCCAGTTGATCCCGCTGCCTCCAGGTATTTTCGCGCTCGCCACCCTCGCGCAGATTACGTACGTCTCCATCTTCGCGTCCTCGCCGTAGTGGCGGGTGAGGTGGTTGAGAAGCGTCGTCACCGAAGTGTTGAACAACGACAGGTCAATCGCCAAGCTTACCCCGTCCTTCCATCCCGGATGCACCGGGCTTGCTCACCCTGACGAACATTTCTTGCTGCCTCTTTAAGCAACACCGCTATCATGCCACCTGCCGGAGTCCGGCGCATCCACCGTTTGCCGGCGAAGACGGAGGCGCCAGCCGACGCTACAATGCGATTCCGGAGAGAGAGGCCAGCCTGAAGACGAGCATAAAGACCGTTACGGTGCATACGGAACGTACCTTCGCGATCGCGCGCAGCTCTGCCGACGCCTTCGGGCGTGTCATCTTCGAGATCGAGGAGGACGGTTTCGTGGGCCGGGGCGAGGCCGCGCCCTCAAGCTACTACGGCCAGGACGCGGAGGGCGTGGCGGCCGCCCTGAAAAGCGTCGAGGTAAGGGACCCATGGGACATCGAGAGCACCCTCGCGCACAATGGCGCGCTGCCCCCGTCGGCGCTCACGGCCCTCGACAACGCCATGTATGATCTCGCATCCAGGAGGCTCGGCGTGCCCGTCTACCGTCTCCTCGGGCTCGGCAGGCCGGAGCCTGTGTCGGCCTACACTTTAGGCATATCCGACAGGGAGACGACCGTCGCCGAGGCGAAGAGGCTACGTGCGCACCCGATCCTGAAGGTAAAAGTGGGCGGATGGGAGGACATCGAGACGCTGCGGGCCGTGAGGGAAGCATCCGAGGCCGAGCTCTGGGTCGACGCCAACGAGGCCTTCTCACCGGAGGAGGCCGTGGGCGTTGTAGCGGAGCTGAGGGAGATAGGCGTCGGCATGATCGAGCAGCCCGTCCCGGCTTCAGCCGGTCCCGAGGCCCTGCGCCGGGCGACGGAGGCGGCTGTTCACGTGCCCGTTATCGCCGACGAAAGCGCCATCACAGCCAGGGACGTCCCACGGCTCGCCGGATGCGTCAGCGGGGTCAACGTCAAGCTCGCCAAGTGCGGTGGGATCAGACGCGCGCTGGAGATGGTCCACACAGCCCGCGCCAACGGGATGCTCGTCATGCTCGGTTGCATGGTCGAGACCTCGCTCGGCATCTCGGCTGCGGCCCAGATCTCCGGCCTCGTTGACTTCGTTGACCTCGACGGCGCGATGCTCCTCGCCGACGATCCTTTTCGGGGGCCCGTATACGAGAACGGGCGTATCTTCCTGCCAGAGGCGCCTGGTCTCGGGGTGGAGCCGCGATGATAAAGAAGGAGACCCAGGAGCGGCGGTATGCGATCCTGGCCGAAGGTCGCTTCGCCGACCGCCACGCCAAGACGGCCCACGGCCTGATCCGCTACGGAAAGGACGAGGTCGTCTGCGTCATGGACTCGACGCTCGCCGGGAAAAGCGTGCGCGACGTCCTGCCTGACCTCGGGCGCGACGCCCCCATAGTCGGGACGCTCGAAGAGGCGCTCGCGTTCTCGCCGACCTCGATCCTGGTCGGGCTGGCCCCCGCAGGAGGGCGGTTGCCCGAGGAGTGGATGGAGACCCTGCGGGCTGCGGCTGCCGCGGACCTCGAGATCGTCAGCGGACTCCACCAGCGACTCGCGCCCGAGTTCCCCGAGGGGAACGTCTGGGATGTGCGCGAGCCGCCCGATGGTATACCGCTCTTCTCAGGGGATGGCTTCGAGGTAGGGCCGAAGGTCGCGCTCACCGTCGGTACGGACAGCGCCATCGGCAAGATGACGGCGACCCTGGAGATCGGACACGCGGCGAGGGAGGCCGGCCTCTCACCCGAGTTCGTCCCGACGGGACAGACCGGCATCGTCATCGCGGGGTGGGGCCTCTGCGTTGACGCCGTCATCTCGGACTTCGTCGCGGGTGCCTCCGAGCAACTGGTGCTCGAGGCGGCCAGAACGTCGCCCGACCTCATACTGGTCGAGGGCCAGGGCTCCCTGGGGCATCCTGCGTACTCGGGGGTGACGCTCGGCCTCATGCACGGCTCCTGTCCTGACTGCCTGATCCTGTGCGCAGCCGACCCTTCCGAGAAGGTCTTCAGGGGCGTCCCCCGACCTTCCCCAGCCCGCGTGGCCCGCCTCTACGAGGAGGTCGCATCCCTCATCAAGCCCGCGCCCGTGGTCGCCGTGAGCCTCAATACCAGGGGAATGGACGACGAGGAAGCCCTGGATCTCATCGCCGCCGTCTCAGACGAGACCGGGCTTCCCACCGCGGATCCCTTCCGGGGTTCGGCAGCCCCTATTTTGGAGGCCATCCTTGAGGCGCCGAAGAGCAGGGCGGTTGGTCTCTAGGGCGAGCGAATGCCCATTTGTCGGCGGGATCTCATGTTGACAGATACCCTCGTATGTTAAGATTTCGGCGTGGCACGATGCTTGACGCTCAACGCGAGCTATGAGCCCGTGGCCCTGGTGACGGTCAAGAGGGCTATCGTCCTCGTTGTCTCCGAAAAGGCCGAGATCGTCGAGGCGAACCTGGACCGGCGCTTCCGCTCCGAGAGGGCCGAGTATCCGTATCCCCTCGTCATCCGGCTCGTCAAGTACGTCGAGATACCCCGTCGCCTCCGCAAGCACGTGACTAACGCGATCCTCTTCGCCCGCGACAACTACCGTTGCCAGTACTGCTCCAGGCACCGCGGTGACCTTGGGCGCCGCGACCGCCTGACGAGGGACCACGTCAAGCCGATCTCACGCGGCGGCGCGAACACCTGGGACAACGTGGTGACGGCGTGCACCAAGTGCAACGCGAGGAAGGGCAACCGCCTGCCGATGGAGTGCGGTATGTACCCCAAGAGCACCCCCAAAGAGCCGCGCTACGTCGTGATGGTGTGGTACTCACGCGACCTCAACGAAGTCCAGCGCCGGTACGTGGATCAGTTCTACGGACAGGGAAGTCTGACGGCGACTTAGTGTCTCAGCACGCTGCCTGAAGGCAGCTTTCAGCATTTCAGCACGCCGTCTTCGACGGCTCTCAGCTAAATCACTGCTGCTCGTAGGCAGAAGCGTCGGACGAACCATTCAGTAGAAGCGGAACACGTCCTATGCCGATCGGCTGACAAGCCGCCTGCAAGGCGGCGTGCTGACCGCTATAGGCTATAATTCCCTGCGTCATCCGAACATAGACGGGACTCCTTTGGACCATAACGATTTTGCGGAGAGGGTCGAACGCATCGTCGGGAACGTCGAGCGTGCCGTTTCCGGCAAACGCGATGGTGTCTTGCTTGCGGTGGTGGCGATGCTCGCTGGGGGACACGTCCTGATAGAGGACGTACCTGGTGTTGGCAAGACGCTTCTGGCCAAGTCGCTCGCCCGGTCCTTGCGGGCAGAGTTTCGCAGGATACAGTTCACACCCGACCTCCTGCCTGCAGACGTGACGGGCCTCAACGTCTACAACCAGGGCGAGGGGGACTTCGAGTTCTGGCCTGGGCCCGTCTTCGCCAACGTGGTCCTGGCTGATGAGATAAACCGCGCCAGCCCCAAGACCCAGAGCGCGCTGCTGGAGGCGATGGAGGAGGGCTCGGTGACGGTGGACGGGGTGACGCGTCACCTCTCCCAACCCTTCTGCGTGGTCGCGACCCAGAACCCCATCGAGCACGAGGGCACCTACCCGCTGCCGCACGCCGAGCTGGACCGCTTTATGATCAAGATGCGTGTCGGCTACCCTGACGAGGACGCAGAGACAGCGATGCTCAAGCTCTCCCAGGACCCGGTCGCCGACCTCTCTCCCGTGGTTGGGGTGGAGGAGTTCCTCGAGATGCGTCGTCTGGTCGAGGAGATCTACACGAGCGAGGCCGTGCTTCGCTACGTCGTCTCCGTCACCTCGGCGACCCGTGAACACGATGAGGTCTACCTCGGCGCCTCCCCACGCGCCAGCCGGATGCTACTTGCCGCATCGAGGGCGCGGGCGGCGGCGAACGGACGCTCGTATTGCGCACCCGACGACGTCAAGGCGATGGCTTCGAGCGTGCTCTCGCACAGGATCATACCCTCAGCCAGCAGCTCCGAGGACGGCCTTCATCCTGACGAAGTCACCCGAGAGATCGTGCAGGACATCCTGCGCTCCGTGCCTGTGACCGAGGCGGTGTAGACCCTTGTCGGGCGCGTCGCGGCTCTCCGTGAGGCCGACGGCCCGGGGCTGGCAGGCGCTCGTGGCCGGGGCGGTCACGCTGTTCGTGGCGCGTCTGATCGGTACGACACAGTTCCACCAGCTCGCCTACGCTCTACTGGCCCTGCTGCTTGCGTCATTGGTTCTCGGGATGATTGGCTCCCGAGACCTCCGTTACTCGCGGGCTTTGCCTCCGGGCACCCGCATCACGGCGGGCAACACCGCGAAGTTGCGCCTCCTTCTCGAGCGTTCGCGTTTCGGCGTCACGAAGGCGAGCGTGGTGGACCGTCTCCCCGAGCCTCGCGGCTTCGATTTCCCTGAGCCGAGGGAGATGAACAGGATCGAGGTTCCCCTCACCTTCAAGCGCAGGGGCGTCTACGAGCTTGGGCCCGCGGAGGTGAGCGTGGCTGACCCTTTCGGTCTCCTCGCTTTCGCAAGGAGGTTCTGGGAGAGGACGGAGGTCGTCGTCTACCCGCAGGTCTACGAGCTGAGGGGCTTCCCTTTGCGGGGTGGGAGTGTGGAGGCAGGTACGAGGGGGGCCCGGGGCCGGCGGGGTGAGGAGTTCGCGAACCTGCGAGAGTATCGCAGGGGAGACGACAGGAGACACATCCACTGGAAGAGTCTGGCACGCACCGGGGAGCTTTTCGTCAAGGAGTTCTCCGTGCAGGCACCGAGGCGCCACACCGTGGCCCTGGACCTGCGCAGGGAGGGAATAAGAACCCAGGACAACGAGGTCGAGGCCGCCGTCTCGGCGGCGGCCTCCGTGCTCACGCACCTCGTCAGGGAGAACCTGCCTTTCCGCCTTCTGAGTACGGGTGGGAATGGCGCCGATACGGGTTTTGGATCCAACGAGGATTCTTACTGGGACGCGATGAGGCTGCTCGCGACGGTGCGGGCCGACGGGGCTCGGTCCCTCGGGCAGACCGTGCTCGGAGAGCGGGGAGGACTCGGGGAGGGCGTGGTCCTCATCTCGCGCACCCGCGACGATGAGTTGCCAGTGTGCGTGCGCAAGCTCAGGGAGATGGGCCTCTCGGTGATCGTGGTCGTCCTCGCGACCCACACGTACCGTACGCCACCCGGCACGGGAGGCGCCGCGCAGAGCCGCGAGGCCGAGTTCCTGAGGAGTGTCGGCGCTCTGGAAGCGGCGGGGGCCACGGTGCGCGTCTTGAGCCACCCCGCGGGTGTGTCGGGGCTCTCAGGCGCGCGGGGGGTCGAGACTGTACGATGAGCGGATCCTGGCCCAAAATCTGGCTCTACGGCGCGGTGCTTGCGACCGGCAGTGCCTTCAGCATCCTGTTCACTGGTGAGACTTACGACGGTTCCGACGGGGGTTTCGGCGCTCTGTCGGTGGTCGCGATCATCGCCGGGTACAAGGCTTTCCTGCCCATGTTCCTCGCCGCGGCGGTGGCGGCGATGGTTGGTTCGGCGGGCCGGTGGCGGTTCATGCTCCTCTTCCCCGCGATAGTTGCGTACACGCTGGTCGCCGTGTACGGGACGGCTCTCTTCTCGGTTTCGGGCTGGCGGGAGTTCTTCCGGATCATAGGTGGTGACCTCTACAACGCGGCGAACACTATGTACGCCGAGCCGATACCCTACGACCTCTCTCCAGGGCTCTTCGTCGTGCTCGTGCCCGTGGTCATGATCCTGGCGGCCTTCGCAACCTCGGCCACGCTGTACGAGGATAGCCCCGTCGTCTCCGTGGCCGTTCTTGGGCTCACCATAGGCGTGCTCTCGACGATCAGCTTCGAGGACGGGGCGGGGCCCTTCTTCGCCGTCTTCCTGGTCTGCGTCGTGGGACTCTTTCTCTCCTCGAGCCGGGCGGGACCGGAGGGTCCTGGCCGTCCTGCGATCGTGGCCGGTGCTTTCGTGGTCGCCCTCGTGCTCCTCGTGCCCAAATTGCCCTTCTCCGACGAGACGATCAGCACAGGGATGATAGATTGGACTCGCATCGGGACAGGAGGCATCTCCAGGCTCGACGTGCAGGCCGACGTCGGGGATTATCTAACGGCGGGAAGGGACGCCGAGCTCTTGCGGGTACAGAGCTCCGAGCCGCTCCTGTGGCGCGGGGGGACCATGGACTACTTCGACGGCGTCAGGTGGTCCGACACCACGCAGCCGGGAGCATACGACGGAGAGGAGATCGCCGCCGGCGTAAAGACCCGTTCCGTGCTCCAGAGAGTGCAGGTCCTCAATGCCCAGACGGATCTAATCTTCGGAGGGTACAAGATCGTGCGTCCCTCCGAAAACCTGGGTACGCCGACCGAGAACTCGGACGGCTCGTGGTCGATGAACGAACCTTTTGAAGAGGGAGACACCTACAAGGTACTCTCGGAGATACCGCAGCCAACCGGGGCACAGCTAAGGGGAGCAGGCAGAGATTACTCGCCCGCCATAAAGCAGAGGTTTCTCCAGCTCCCCGATGACACGCCTCCCGTGGTCCACGAGACGGCACAGAAGATCCAGCGCAGGTACGATCCCGCCACACCCTACGACCAGGCCCGCGCGGTCGAGCGGTACCTGATCTACGACGGCGGCTTCGTCTACAACCTGGACGTGAGCTACCGCAGGGCCGACAAGGCTATAGAGGAGTTCCTTGGCGACAGCAAGGAGGGATTCTGCACCCAGTTCTCGACCTCGATGGCGCTGATCCTGCGTGACATGGGCGTGCCCTCGCGGGTCGTCTACGGGGCAACCACGGGAGAAGACGTGGGCCAGGGAGAGTACCTTGTCAGGGGTAGTAACATGCACACCTGGGTGGAGGCCTACTTCCCCGGCGTGGGCTGGTACCCCTTCAACCCGACACCAGGCTTCTCCATGCCAGCCGCGATGCAGGCGAACGCCCGGCGGCCAGATCTTCCGCCAGCCAGTCAGCTCCAGGGCCCTGAGAACACCCTGGGCGAGCGCCAGGCTGCACAGA
>DASSJP010000439.1:0-2969 GCA_035691165.1 Rubrobacter sp. | reverse complement strand
GGGGGATGGCGGGTATACTGTTGGCTCGTAGAGCACGTTTTGTACGCTCGTCGGAGCTTTATAAATTCTAGGAGCGCGTGATGTTTGCGGTAGTAAAAAGCGGTGGAAAGCAGTACAGGGTGACGAAAGGACAGGAGATCGTCGTCGACCACGTCAGGGGTGACGTCGGTGACTCCGTTGAGTTGCCCGTCGGCTTCTCGGTGGATGACGAAGGGTTCGACCTCGGCGAGAAGACGGCGAGGGTCGAGATCCTCGAGCACTTGCGGGGAGACAAGATCCACGTCTACAAGTACAAGCCGAAGAAGGACTACAGGAAGAAGACCGGGCACAGGCAGGAGCTGACCCGGGTAAGGGTGCTGGAGGTGTCTGATGGCTCATAAGAAGGGCGGGGGCTCATCGCGGAACGGCCGCGATTCGGCCGGTAGAAGACTCGGAGTGAAGGCATACGGGGGCCAGACGGTCACCGCAGGCAGCATCATCGTGCGCCAGCGCGGCTCGAAGGTGAACCCGGGGCAGAACGTGGGCAAAGGCTCTGACGATACCCTCTTTGCCAGAATAGACGGCAGGGTCAACTTCGCCCGCTCGCGCGGCAAGAGCGTCGTGAGCGTGGTCGAGGAGCCCGTTCCCGAGGAGGCCACGGTCTGACGATTGCGCGTTACGGGGGTCTGTAGCCCCGTTGCAGTTCGTAGATGAAGCCAGCTTCGTCGTCCGCGGAGGCCGCGGGGGCGACGGCAGCGTCTCATTCAACCGCGAGAAGTACAAGCCGCGCGGCGGTCCGGATGGTGGCCGCGGCGGCGACGGTGGGTCCGTGATCCTGCGTGCCACCGAAGACCTCTCCACGCTCGAACCCCACGCTTACCGCAACGTCGTGAAGGCAGACCGCGGCGGGCACGGCTCCGGCAACAACAGGGCGGGTGAGCGCGGGAAGGACGCCCTGCTGGACGTTCCCGTCGGGACCCAGATCTTCGATGAGGACGGCCTCCTCGCCGACCTCTCCGAGCCTGGGGAGTCTTTCGTCGTGGCAGAAGGCGGCGAAGGCGGGCGCGGAAACGGGTCCTTCGCCACCTCGACACGCCAGGCTCCGGCCTTCAGGGAGAAGGGGCTGCCTGGTGAGGAGCGTGAGATCCGTCTGGAACTCAAGATTCTCTCGGACGTGGGGCTCGTCGGCCTGCCGAACGCAGGGAAGTCTTCGCTGCTCCGCACCCTGACCACAGCCCGTCCGCGAGTAGGCGACTATCCTTTCACTACGCTGTCGCCCAAGCTCGGGGTCGTTGACGAGAGGACTTACCGTGGGCCTTACGTCGTTGCGGACATCCCCGGTCTGATCTCCGGGGCGAGCGAGGGCAGAGGGCTTGGTAACCGCTTCCTCAGGCACGTGGCAAGGGCGCGCCTCCTCGCGATCGTGCTCGACGCGAGCGAGGACCCCGAAGGCGCGGAGGGGACGCTCAGGGCCGAACTCCACGCCGCCAGGCTCTCGGAGAAACCTGCTCTCGTGGTGCTCAACAAGATCGACCTGCTCGACGAGGAGCTCAGGGCGTACCTGAGGGAGACGTTTCCAGAGGCTTCACTGGTCTCCGCCGCCACGGGCGAAGGGGTCGCCGGGCTGCGTGACCGCTTCGAGGAGATGTTGCGCGAGATGGGCGAAGGCGCCGTTCCCGAGGTTGTGGAGCGGGAGCACAGGGTCTTCAGGCCGACGTGGAAGGGGGTGCGGGTGGAACACGAGGACGGGAGCTACGTCGTCTCTGGGGAGGGTGTCGAGCGGCTCGCGCTCAAGACCGACTGGGGCAACAGGGAGGGCGTCGAGCGCTTCCAGCGCGAGCTGGAGAAGATAGGTGTGGTAGGCGCGCTGCGGAGGGCCGGAGCGGAGCCGGGTGACGAGGTCAGGATCGGCGAGACTGTGTTCGACTTTCAGTGAGGTGGACTTGAAGATAGGGATCTTCGGCGGGACCTTCGACCCTGTGCATCAGGGGCACATGATCGTTGCCGAGCAGGTGATGACGGAGCTCGACCTGGCGCGAGTAGTGTTCGTGCCAGGCGGCATCCCGCCCCACAAGGAGGCCTCCAGCGTGCGGGCAACTGCCGAGGACCGTCTCGCCATGGTCGAGGCGGCCGTCGATGGGAACGAGCGTTTCAGCGTGGACAGGGTCGAGATCGACGCGGGGCGTCCGATGCACAGCGTCGAGACGGTGAGTATACTCAAAGAGCGCTCGCCCGAAGAAGACTGGTACTTCATCACCGGCGCGGACGAGGTGTCGAACCTGCTCGCGTGGAAAGATCCCGACCGGCTGTTGGAGCAGGTCGTCATGGTCGCTGCGACGCGGCCCGGTTACGACCTCTCCAGGCTCGGCCACCTCGAGGCGGCCTTGCGGAACTTCGATCGGATCTTCCCCGTCGAGTGTACGCGTGTGGACATCTCGGCGACGGGGATACGACGCAGGATGTTGCAAAAGAAGAGTATCAGGTACCTGGTGCCCGAGGGAGTGCGTGAGATCATCGACGACAGGAGGTTGTATGAAGGCGATGGAAAACGAGCGGAAGGGGGGCTTTTGAGGGAGGAGATCCGGTGAGGCGCGACGAGTCCGTCGCAAGGCAGGAGAACTTCGGGACCGAAGGCGAGGCGCTGACCTACGAGATGGCCGCCACCGCGGCCCGCGCCGCGAGCGAGATGTTCGCCAGAGACGTGATCCTCGTGGACTTGAAGGGTCTTGTCTCGTACGCTGACTACTTCGTCATAGCCAGCGCACAGACGGAGCGCCAGACGCGCCGCGTGGCACAAGAGGTCATAGAGAAGATGATCGAAAAGGGCTACCGTCCTCGCACAAAGCGCCTGGACGAGGGGACGGCCTGGATCAGCCTCGACTTCCTCGACGTGGTCGTGCACATCTTCACCGACGAAGCCCGCGACTACTACCGTCTCGAGTCCCTCTGGCGCGCTGCTCCGCAGGAGCACTGGCAGGAATAAGCACGTT
>DASSJP010000438.1:0-4709 GCA_035691165.1 Rubrobacter sp. | reverse complement strand
GCCTGGTCTGCCCGGACCCGCTCTAAGGTAGAGCTTGTCCACGTGTGAGTTCGCCAGAGACGCGAGAATCGCCCAGCAAACGCCGACAGATGTCTCCGAGCAGGCCGATAGGCGCGCCGCACGCGGACTCACAAGTGGCGTATTTCGACACGGAGTCGATTCGCCCTGATGAATGCCGCAGGTTCGTGGTGAACGTGATTTGTCCTCCACCTCGTCAGAGTAGCCTCTCCGATGCCGCTAGAGTGCAATCTTGATCTCCACCTCACCGCCCAACCTTACTAGTGCGCGGAATGCCAGGCGCGGCGTTGTCCCAGTTTGCGTGGGCCCATGCTCACGAGACGCTTCTTTGGGCGAGCAAGAGTCGTGGGTCTCGCCATACCTTTACCCAGATGGGTGGGTCTGCATCTACGTTGAGTACAGGGAAGAAGGAGTAGAAGGCGAGAGTTAGGAGCATTCTGACTCGGATGGCTCAGGGGACTGACTTCGTCCTCTATTCACCCGAGTGACGCTCCTATGGCTACAACCTGATTACGTATGAGTCTGCCTAACGGGCAGCGCCACACAGGAGACAGGGCCGGGGCGCAGCCTCGACCTTTCTAAGTCACCCGACGTCGCGGAAGAGACTGTCTGAAGGATAGCCAGGGGCTTCTCGGTCTCGTGTCTCTGGCAGCTCCAAAGGGCGACGTGGTAGCGGGACGGAGGCGGAGACAATAGCTCGACTACTAAGGTCCGTTCTCAGCCGCGCGGCAAGTGTCTGCGGCACAGCTCTTCAGCGCTTTCAGACGCGTCGCAAGCGCGGCAGGCGGCGAAGCGGCATCGTACCTGTTAGTAAGTTCGTGGGGATCTGGGTCCAGGTCGTAGAGTTCCCTTGCGCCGTCTGCATACTCGACGTACTTGCGCTTGGGGATGCCGCCGGTGCTGATCGTGCGTATGCCCCTGTATGCCGGCGAGTAGTTGGCTGCAGCTTCGAGCAACACGGCGCTCCTCCAACTGGTTGCGTTCCCGTCGAGCACCGGCTTGAGGGAGCGCCCGTCGACGTAGGGTGGGCGCTGTACGCCCGCCAGATCGGTGAAAGTGGGCAGGTAGTCGGTGTTGAGGGCCAGCTTGTAGGTGGTGGAGCCCGCTGCTATCCCGGGACCGCGCACCACAAGCGGCATGTGTACGTCCTCCTCGTAGGGACGCCACTTCTGTTTCGGTACGCGATGCTCGCCGTGGTGGAAGCCGTTATCCGAGGTGAAGAAGATGTAGGTGTTGTTCATGACGTTGGCGTTGATGAGCGTATCGACCACGCCCTCTACCAGATCGTCCACCGCCTGCAAGGACTCGACACGTTTCTCGTGCCGTTTGTCTATGCCAGAGATCTGGTCGGATGTGAGCCTGGGCAAATGCCTGATCCAGGAGGGTTTGTCTGAGACGTCGGCCTCGTTGAAGGAGGGCAAGCGCGGGCCGTTCACGCCGTCGTGGGTGTGCGCGTCGCGCGGGACCGGAGTGGATGGATCGTGGGGGGCGATGGGCGCCACGTAGGCGAAGAAGGGTGTACCTTGGGAGACACTGTTGCTGATGAATGCGTTGGTCTTTCTGCTTAGCACGTCGGTTTTGTAGTCGCTCTCATTCTTGCCGTAGTGTCTTATGGTGCCGTTGTCGTTTACGTCGTAGTCGAAGTAGTGCAGGTCGCCGGAGGAGAAAGGGGCAAACCATCTGTCCCATCCTTGGGGGACGCGGGTGGTGTCCGTGTAGCCGTTCAGGTACTTGCCAAAGAGCCCGGTCCTGTAGCCAGCGTCTTGCAAGCGCGTGGCCACGTTGTCTTTCTCGTTGCCATTCTTCTGGTAGGCTTGCAGACCGCCGATGGTGGTGGAGGAGCTGTCGGTGGAGGAGTTGGACCAGACACCGGTGTTGTGAGGGTACTGGCCGCGCATGATGGTGGCCCGAGAGGGAGCGCACAAGGGGTGGGAGACGAAGGCGTTCCGAAATCCCATGCCCTTCTCCCTGAGTAAGGAATTGGTCTTTGGCATGTACTGCATGTCGTCTTTGCGCATGTCGTCTGCAAGGATGAAGACGATGTTGGGCCTGGCGGTAAATCTCCGAGCTTGCGCGTTTCTCATGTACCCCTGTCACCCTTTCCGTAGTGAGTTCGTCCGGTCGTGTCTGACCGACCCGCACATCGAAGCAGAGCACAGCACGGCGCGTCTACAACGCAGGCTCATTCGATGTCGATCTCTGAAATCGCGGTCTCGTATACCAATTCAGAATACTCTTGGCCGTTAGGATTATTCCCGGGTGGATAAGTGTCGAGTATCTCTATGCGCACACTAGTGGTGGTCTTCGGAGAGTCGACATTGACGAACTGCATGCTCCTGTCTCGCTCAAAATCTGCTTCCACAACCGTTCCGTCAGAGAATTCAATCGCGGCCCGGCGTACCACATACAACTGGTAGAAGCGATCAGTGCCACCTACGGAGTCTATTTTGTCGTGCCCAGGAATGATTCCTACTGCGCTTACCTTCACTGGCCCTGAATAGTTCACCTGGATCCATTGGCTCTTCCCGTCCCCGGAAACTCGCCAGGCTGTATCTTGAACGCCGTCGATAGCCTTCCCTGGCTCATAAGAGAATGTATTTCCACTATTGTCTTGGTGATCAGGAGCTTGGCCAGAGGCTGTCGCATTGATGGGCTCAATCTCCTTGGCATCAGGCACCACCTGGTGGCGCACCACATCTGCCTTGCTATTCTGCGCTGCTGGTTGATCCGGCTGCCGTAGTCCAGCGAGTGCGAGAGTCCCTGTCACCCCGAGCAAGCACACAAATAATGCTACCAGGGCTAACACCAGAGCCAATAGCTGAATCTGATAGAGAGTTCGCGTCCGGGCTGCCATAGACGCCCAGTTTACCGCGGCCAATCCTGCACACGCTGCCACGATGTTCATAATTACGGCAGCGGTGCCAAGCAAGATGATCCTCCGGTCGATTGTGGGAGTCGAGGCGAGGCCGAGCAACCCTCCCCCAATGACGGTCACCAGTAATGGCAACGTTAGTGTGAATAGGATCTTCTGATTGCGATCCTGAATGAGTTTGACTTCGTCTGAGGAAATTGGCGTTCGGCCTTCCCTGCCCGCCATTATCGGTCCTCACTTGCGTTACATCTACTTTGCTTCGTGGAGTACTCTATTGGCACAACCTTCTCCTTCTACCGGGAGCCTTCGCATTTATCCCAAATGCAACGTAAGACATTGGGCGCTTCGTCAAAGGAAGATTGGGTTACTTGGCTTTGCACTCGTTCATCGCCTACTCATGATTGCAGTTCCCACGATGGGCCACGTTAGCAGGCTACGATGAATCCTCGATGAATCTCGGTCAAAGCGCTTATTCACCGAAGCTCGTGGAAGGATGTTTGCCCGGGCCGGCGCAAGCTCGAAGTTGAAGGTAGTCCCGTTGTCGTAATCGGAGTCGAGCCTCGCGCAGCTAGAGCGCCATCTCCATTACCGGCTCGCGGTATGCCCCGGTCGACGTGCGGACGGCGCCTTGCCGATGAGGGAGAAGCTCTATGGTTGTCGTCCCACCAGGAAGCCTTTGCGCCGCGGGCGGCGTGCCACAGTAGATTTCAGGTACGCCTCTTCGTGGAGGAGGGGTTCACCGGGCTCGTGGCCCCGAGGATCGGGGCGGCCGAGCGTGTTGCGTGAGGTCTCTGGCTTCCGCGCCGCAGGTGGCTGACTTAGGGAGGTACAACCAGGACCACAGAGCACTGCATCCGGAGTCGGAACGAAGGGATTAATTATGGGAGCCGGGGTTCTGCCGGCTATATATTGCTGTCGGGACCCGTCTCGCCTTCGGGTTCCGCAGGATCTCCTGTTCCTTCTGGTTCGCCAACCCCCTGCACCTGTTCTTCGAGCCGCTGCAGCCGCTCTTCGATGAGGGCAAGGTGCTCAGCGACTTCTTTCCTGAAATCCTCCTCCGAGCTCTGCGTGCCGCTCTGCATGAACCTGCTCGCGAGGTTCCCGCCCGCGAGCGCTGAAGCGGCACCGGCGAGCCCTGGAGCGGCACCGGCGAGCTCTGATCCCGATCCTCTGGGACGTCTGGAGTGCTCCGCAAGGCGGTTCGCATAACCCTCGATGGCGCCGAGGTCGAGGGTGTCTCGCTTCCGCCCGGCGTCTGTGCCACGTTTCGCACCTCCGCGCTGCGCGCCTCCTCGCGCGCTTTGCTGCACGCGCCCTCGTACGCGTGCCTGCGCGCGCCCCTGGGACCCCTGGCCTCTGTTCCTTCGCGCCATATCAGCCTCCTTCGACCTTACTCCATTAACCAGTCTAGCAGTACCCGGAGGAGACCAGGCGAAACCACCATGTTAGAGAGGTCTGCAGGCTTTATCTGGTGCCCGGCAAACTGCGGGGGTGACGGATACTATCCGGTGCCGTAGGGTATACACCGCGCGTCGGAAACGAAGCAGGAAAGAAGACGCAGAGGCCAGGAAGGAGAGGACATACGATGTCGGAGCCAACGAACGGCGGAGCCTTCGGCGAGCTTTTCGGGGTCATAGGAGACTACGCGAAAGGGGATCACGCCCATCAGGTAAAGGCGCTCAGGGTCGTCGCTGCCGCCTATTTGCCCATGTACGGGGCACCTCCCATGCCGGATGCCAGGGAGGTGGTCGAGGGCGTCTTGAACCGGAACGGCTTCCTTCTCACTAACCCTGAGACGGGGGGCATAGAGCCTTCGAGC
>DASSJP010000437.1:0-3440 GCA_035691165.1 Rubrobacter sp. | reverse complement strand
CTGCCGTTGTGGGACATGGAGGGGTCCACATCTTCAGACAGCGGGGTGTTGGGGGTGAGGTTCGTCCGAAGAGTCCCTGGACCCGTCAGCCAGATATCGCCGCCTCTCTGGAAGGCGATGTTACCGCTGGACCCGGGGAAGGCCGCCTCGGCGGGCCGTGCTGTTTCGCCAAAAACCACTGCGACCGCGGCCAGGATCACCATCGCCAATACCGTCTTCGTGTACTCGATTCCTATCATCTCTGCCGGCTCCTTTGCTTTGTCTCGCCGCCGCGTCTACGCGCCGATCACGGTCCGGGGCGCCAGTCGGGCGTGTAGCTGTTTCCGACGCTGGTGAGGGCGGTCGGGGTTCCTGACCCGCTGGCGTTAATCGCGAAGACCTGGTAGCCGGGGACGCTCTCCGCACCGTAGTAGGCAATCTTCGTCCCGTCGGGGGAGAAGACGGGGTAGCCGATGAACCACCCGCTGCGCAGGGGGGTCAGCCCCGATCCGTTTGCGTTCACAGTGCTGATGGTGTGGGTGTCGGTTCCGCGGTTGTAGTTCTCGAACACGAGCCTGGTGCCGTCGGGGGACCAGTCTGGAACGAAGTCGTTGCCGAACGTAACGTGCCTCAGTCCCGTGCCCCTCGTCGTAATCGTGTAGATGCCGAGGCTCTCGCTAAGAGGGTCTGGGCTCCTGTTGAAAGCGATCCTCGATCCGTTTGGGGACCACACGGGGTGCTCGTCCCAAGCTCGACCTGAAGTCACCTGCCGGCGGCCCGTGCCGTCGGGTTTGATCGTGTAGATGTCCCCACCACTATGGAAAACGATCCTCGATCCGTTGGGAGACCAAGCGGGATCGTAAGCGAACCTCACCACCCGCCTCAGGTTCCCACTGCTGGCATTCATCGTATAGAGGGCTTCCCTTGTGCTCCCCGAGTAACGCGCGAAGACGATCTTCCCAGTCGGCGACCACGCCGGATCCAGGTCATAGCCTGCGTGGAAGGTCAAGCGTCTTGGGGAGGTGCCGTCTGAGTTGGCGGTGTAAATTTCGTAGTCGCCACCGTCCCGGTCGCTCGTGAAGACGATCTGGCCGTTCGTACCAGGGAACGCCGCCTCCGCCGGACGTATTGCGATCAACGCCAGTAACATTGCAACTAGTGCCGCCGCCATCATCGCCGACGGTCGGCGCAGTATGATCTCTGAGAGGTTGCTCCTAGACATATTTTGTTCCTTTCTCTGGTGGGAAGGGGTGAAACGGTACTCCGTCCCTTTGTGTAACTAGAGCCTCTTGTACTGGTGATGGATCGAGCGGAATGAGTCAGGTGGCCACTCCCCTCCCACGTAGCAACAGCATGCTTGTCAAGATGGGTCCCATGCGGCTTCGTCCCGAACGCGATCTCCGGCTTGCTCTCGCCCTAACCATGAGGTGCCGTCTCCGAGCATCGCACAGCGCGTCTTGCCTTTGGTACCTGTTGTAGAAGTGGAGGCTGTACGGATTCTCCATGTCCGCTCCTTTCCTGGTCCATTTCTCGTCGCGGAAACTACACAGGCACAGCGTAGCCGGCGGCTGTTAACCGGCCGTTAGCAGAGGTACCTATCGAGTACCTATTCTTTCGGAGTCAGGAAAGGTTGCGCCGTCTGGGCTCTGCTCGATGCTGTGACCGACGTTCGCGCTGGAGGTGAGGTTAGTTGTAGCCTAACCGGCTCGCGACGTGTTCGCGGGAGAGGAGGCCAAGCTTCCTCAGGATGCTTGCGACGTGGTGTTCGACCGTGCGCCCGGAGATATACAGTTGTGAGGCTATTTGTTGGTTGCTGAGGCCCTCGGAGACCAGGACCGCCACTTCCCTCTCTCTGCGGCTGAGGACGGACGTTGGATCTCTGCCACGCTCAGGCGCTGGCGGGGTCGCTACTTCGTGGGCAAGGACATGATCCACAGCTTCATCGAGCGTCAACCTCCGGCCTTCTTGCCACGCCGTACTCCAGTCTTCGTTGCCCAGGCTGGTGCTTCCTGCAACGAGGTATGGTTCAAAACGAGCCTGGTCGTCGGAGTCTGGCGGCACGCCGAGGACCTCACGCTCCGCCTCTGCCGCCCCCCACAGCTTCGCCGCAGATTCGGGGGAAGCCTGCAATGTCGCCAGTATCGCCGACGTTTCGAGGCCCTGGACCGTGTGTAGCCGGTTTCCGGACCTCCGCACCCGTGTGAGGGCCGTCACGATCAGCCCTCTCGCCCTCTCGTACTCGCCCCTGGCCATCACCGCAAGCGCCAGGACATTATGGGTGATCCCATCTACCTCCATCCCCGCTTCGCTGGTTCTTTGCATCGCCTCCTCGATCTGCTCCACCGCCAGGTCCGGGTCCCCCTGCCGGAGCGACAGGTAGCCAAGCATGCTCAGGCACATCGCCATGCTCTTGCTGTCTCCGACCTCGCGGTAGAGGGAGATGCTCTCCTGGAGCAGGGCTGCCGAGCGTCCGTAATCCAGGTTGGATCCCGCGACGCCTGCCAGACGGTTGAGGGTGAATGCTGCCCTGAGGGTATCGCCGGATTCCCGGAATCTGACAAGGCTCTGCTCGAGGAGCGTAGTGGCACGCTCGTGCTCGCCCATGAAGAGGGCCAGCCAACCCAGATCGCAGCGGCATGCAGCGATCCCGTCCTCATCACCCGCCGCCAGGTAGAGCGACATGCTCTCTTCGAGTAGCGCGCTGGTCCTCTCGTACTCACCGAGCATTAGCTTGACGTCCGCCAGGGCGTTCAGCGCCTTTGCTCTTACTGGCCCTCTCACTTCACCATCTCTGGTCAGGCCCTCTTCGAGCCACCTGCTACCCTCTAGAATCGAGCCGCGCCACATCCAGAAGAACAGCAGGGCGCTTCCGAGTTTCAGCCCACGTTCGATTTCACCGTGCTCGATCAGCCAGCCGAGCGCCGTCCTGAGGTTGTCGAGATCGGCATCAAGCCGGCGATACCAGGCCGCCTGATCCGGACCCCTGAGCCTGCGCTCGGACTCCTCCGCAAGGACGAGACAATATTCGGCGTGCCTGCGGTGGACCTCTCCCGCTTCCCCGCTCGCTTCGAGCTTCTCTCTCGCGTATTGCCTCACTGGTTCGAGGAACCTGTAGCGCACATCGTCAACCAACACCGCCTCGGTAAGTACGAGCGACTTGTCCACGAGCCCCGAGAGAAGATCAAGGACGTCACTCCCAGACCCAACGGCCTCGGCTGCCTCGAGCGTCCAGCCCCCGGCGAAGACTGCTAGCCTCCCGAACAGCTTCTTCTCGTCTGCGGAGAGTAGCTCGTGGCTCCAGTCCAGCGCGCCGCGCAGCGTCTTCTGTCTCGGGGCGGCGGTATGGACGCTCGTGGCAAGAAGCCCGATCGAGTGCTCGAGCCGCTCTGAGATCTGGGCGGTTCCCAGCGTACCTACCCTCGCCGCGGCGAGTTCGATGGCAAGCGGGATGCCTTCGAGGC
>DASSJP010000436.1:0-6335 GCA_035691165.1 Rubrobacter sp. | reverse complement strand
GTTCGAGCGGCTGCAGGCGCTCGTGGAGAAGTTGGCTGCCTCGCTCGCGGCGAGCGGGGTTTCGAAGGGAGACAGGGTCTCCCTCATGCTCCCGAACTGTCCGCAGTATGTGATCTCCTTTTTCGCGGCCGTGCGGCTAGGGGCGATCGTCACCCAGATCAACCCCATGTACGTCGAGCGCGAGATAGAGTACATCCTGAACGACTCTGGCGCCGAAACAATCGTCGTCTACTCCGACGTGTACGAGCGTGTGAAGGCCGTGATCCCGGATACGGACCTGAAGACCGTCATCGTCGTTGATTTCAAGGGCGAACCGCAGGGACTCGACCCCGGGCACCGCTCTTTCGGCGATTTTCTGGCCTCTGACGCCGCCCCTGCGCCCGACGTTGAGATCGAGTCTTCTGAAGACGTTGCTGCGTTGCAGTACACGGGAGGCACGACGGGGGTTTCGAAGGGCGCGATGCTTACCCACCGCAACCTCGTCGCGAATGTCCAGCAGACGATCGACGTCTTCGTCCGCAATCCTGAGCAGTTCGCAGGCCGCACGTGCGTCGGAGCGCTGCCTTTCTTCCACATCTACGGCCTGACGTGCGTGATGCTCTTCGGCATCAGGCTCGGCGTCAACCAGATACTGCTCCCGCGCTATGAGGTTCAGGAGGTGCTCTCGGTCTTCGAGAACGGTCGGCCGACAATGTTCTCGGGTGTCCCGACGATGTACATGGCGCTCCTGGCGAGCGGTGCCGACCTGCGCAAGCATCATTTGCACGACGTTTTGATCTTCAACTCTGGTGGCTCTGCCCTCCCCGTGAGCCTGAAACGCTCCTTCGAGGAGAAGGTCGGCAAGCCCCTGTTCGAGGGCTACGGCCTCTCCGAGGCATCTCCCGTGACGCACAACAACCCGCCTTTCCTGGGGCAGGGGCGTGAGGGCAGCATCGGCATACCCATCCCTTCGACCGACGCCAGGATAGTAGACGTGGAGACGGGGGAGAATGAGATGCCAATCGGGGAATCGGGGGAGCTGATCATCAAGGGACCGCAGGTCATGAAGGGCTACCTCAACATGCCCGATGAGACGGCGACGACCCTGAAAGGCGGCTGGCTCTACACGGGCGACATCGCGAAGATGGACGAAGACGGCTACTTCTACATCGTGGACAGGAAGAAGGATATGATCGTTGCTTCGGGCTACAACGTCTACCCGCGGGAGATCGAAGAGGTCCTCTTCGAGCACCCCGACGTGGCGGAAGCCGTCGCGATCGGCGTCCCCGACGAGTACAGAGGCGAGACCGTGAGGGCCTTCGTCGTGATGAAGCCAGGCGCCTCGGCGACGGAGGACGAGATACTGGCCTTCTGCAAAGAGCGCCTCGCCGCTTACAAGGCTCCGAAAACGGTCGAGTTCCGCGAGGAGCTGCCCAAGAGCACCGTTGGCAAGCTCCTCCGCCGCGTCCTCGCCGACGAAGTGAGGGCAGCGCATTGAACGCTATGGACCTCTTCCGGCTCGAAGGCAAGACCGCCGTCGTAACGGGCGGCGGGAGGGGACTCGGCCGCTACATGGCAGAGGCTCTCTCCGATGCAGGGGCCGCCGTCGTGCTGTGCTCGCGCAAGAAAGAACCTCTCGAAGAAGTAAAGCAGGAGATAGAGGCCGGAGGCGGCAGGGCTCTCGCCGTCGAGTGCGACGTCACCGACCCGGACGACGTGGAGAGGGTCGTATCGGAGGCCGAGGGGGCCTTCGGGAGCCTGGACATAGTCGTCAACAACAGCGGGGCGACATGGGGGGCTCCTCCAGCGGAGATGCCCCTGGAGCGCTTTGACCAGGTACTGAGGGTCAACGTGCGGGGCACGTTCCTCATGTCCCAGGCGGCGGGACGGCGCATGATCGAACGTGGTTCAGGCGGCACGATTATCAACATATCGAGCGTGGCCGGCCTGGTCGGTGGGCATCCCGACTACATGCAGACCGTGGGCTACAACTCATCGAAGGGGGCCATTATCTCCATGACGCGCGACCTGGCGACCTCGTGGGCCCCGCACGGCATCACCGTCAACGCCATAGCCCCAGGCTGGTTCCCGACCCGTATGAGCGGTGGCCTTATAGAGAAGTTCGAAGAGCGGATGCTCGAAGGCATACCGCTGCACCGCTTCGGAAACCCCGAGGACTTGAAGGGGGTTGTGATCTTCCTCGCTTCCCCCGCAGCCGCCTATGTTACAGGCCAGACCGTCGTCGTGGACGGAGGCGCGACGGCCTGGTAGCGGGTGTTGAGAACCTCCTGTTCCATCCTGTGAAACCGTCCCGCCGTGAGGAAGTCCGAGATCTTGACGGCCCTGCCGTCACGGGTCCGCTGGTAGTAGTTGACGAGCGGCGCGCAGGAATTCAAGCAGCGTCTCGAGGTCCCGCCGCGATAGACGCTCCATTTCTTCAGCCCTTGTCACGGCGCTGAGAAAATCACTCATTTGGGGGATGCGTGGCCTCGACTTTGGCAATACGCTACGCGATTGACATAGCCGGGCGGTCGTACGGTCCTACTCGCCTCCCGAAAAGGGGAGCTAGATCCTGCTGCCTCAGCCAGCTTCTCAGAAGCTAGGCTATCTGGCATGAAGGAGGAGGAAGGCCAGCAAGGAGGGGATAGTGCACAGTAGCCGGCCGGGAAGCCAGAGTGATCGGCCCGCCAACAAGGTGCCAGGGAGGGAACGTACGACGACAGAGAAGACGACCGCCGAGTACCGGGCATTTTCGGCAGTAGGATGGCACACCACATCGAGAACCACGTGATCGGGGAGGACCGGGTGACGTTCAAAGTGGCGTGAGAATACCCGGACGGCAAACGCGTCCTGAGGGCGGGACCCTCGATGTGCGCGACGGCAGGATCGTTCGGAATCCAAGCGTGCGGGACTGGGACGATCAAGCGCACCGCATGAACGCCTCAGGGGTGGAAGCTTTACATGATTGAGGATCAACTCCACACCCGTAACACGTAGAAAAGGGTTTCGAAACTCTTCCGATGAGGTCGAAAGGCAACTCACAACAAGAATCAAAGGAGGTACTCTTCTCATGACAAGAGCCCACTCAGCCAGGTGGCACCTTACATTCATGGCCATTGCCTTCGTCGGCGCTTTGATGGCCGTCAGTATCTTGTTCCTCTCACAGCCCACCTCGGCTCAGAACAGCCGATCGAGGGGGATGCCGGAGGTCGTGGAGGCTGGCAGTGGGGGCCGGGTCGGTCCTCTGGGCGAGGCGCAAAAGCTGGCGATGAGCCAGGGATACCTGGTTCCGAATCAGGATGCTTACCAGCGGGCCAAAGCCGAGGCTACGCGGAAGGCTAGAGGTCTCTCCGGCCAAGAGCGCTCGCCGCAGACAAGATCCAATGCCCCCGCGTCAATACGAACGTGGACGGGCATCAATGATACGGAATTCGGACCTTCTGACTCGACCGGCGCAGTAGGTAGAACCCGCTATATCGAGATGGTCAACAGCAAGTTCGCGATCTACAGCCGCACCAGCGACACTCCTATCTCCCAGGATAGTCTGAACAGTCTGATCGGCGAATCCTCGGGCGATGTGTTTGACCCGCAGGTGATCTGGGACCCCTCGACGAGCCGTTTCTACTATGTGATGGACCTCGTCTTCAGCGCGACTGACAACCGCCTGGCCTTCGGCTTCTCCAAGACGTCCACTCCCTCCTCGGCCGCGGATTTCTGCCAGTACGAACTTACGTTTGGTAGCGAGTTCCCTGACTACCCGAAGCTCGGAGACCTCGGGGGAACGAGCGGCCTCCTCCTCATAGGGACGAATACCTTCAACCCCCTGACGGACCCAGAAACGTACCTTGGCTCCGACCTGTACTCGGTCACCAAGCCACCGTCAGGGACGATCTGTCCGGCCGCGTCCACGTTCAAGGTAGACCAGCAACTTAACTTGAAGACTGCCGGAGGCAACACGGCCTTCACCCCCGTGCCTGCCAACCAGACCGACTCGAGCAGCACGGGCTACGTAGTCGCCAGACCACGCTCGCTGCCTGCCAGCTTCCTGACAATCTACAAGGTCGTCAGGGACTCCACCGGTGGCCTCACCTTAACCGACACAGACAACCGGGCTGTCACCAGCTACGATGTCCCAGCCAACGCGCCCCAGCCACCACTCTCATCCGGGACGACGGCGCAGAGGCTCGATACCCTCGACGCCCGCAATACCCAGACGGTTTCGGCTTTCGATCCCCGCCTGGGAAGGACTGGCCTGTGGACCCAGCACACGGTCTTCGGTGGCGGCGGCGCCAAGGTGCGCTGGTACGAGATCGGCCCGGTTCCGAGTAGCCCGCTCCTGCTGCAGACCGGAGTAGTCTCCTTTTCATCGACCTTCGCCTTCAACGGGGCAATCTCACCTGACAGGAGGGTGGTGAGCGGCTCCACCAGCAAGTTCGGCGACAGCATGGTAATGGGCTTCAACACCTCCTCCACGACATCTCGTCCGGCCATACGGATGGTCTCAAAGATCGGAGGAAACGCCCAGAGCTCGTCGGTACTCATTAGAGGATCTTCGTTCTCACTCGACGACTTCACGTGCCGCGATGATTTTGGTTTCCTGACCACCTGTCGCTGGGGTGACTACGCCGCGGCGACTCCGGATCCGGCATCGTCGAGCACGGGCGCCCATGGGCAGGTATGGCTCACAAACCAGTTCGTTATTAGCCAGGGGAGTAGTACCTCCACTGGGTGGGGCAGCCACAACTGGGCCACGAGGCCATAGTATCTGCTCTGGACCTCGGCTAATAGCATTGGCGACACATCTTTGAGGTGTGTCGCCCGTTTCTTTTGAGAAGATCGTTTACTCCGCACCGCTTACGTGACATCGCGATGGGCCGGAACAGGATCGCTACAGGCTGGTTCCCGACCCGCATGACGGGCACGCCTTCTGGCGGTTCTACCGGCTAACGCCCTGAAGCCTTCCATCGTCCGGCAGGGGTCGGTGCACGCTAGAAAGTCCCCTGGATGGCACTCACGATTCTGAGCGCCATGTAGGCGATGACGAGCACGACTATGACTATTGCCGCGTACTTGATGAAGACGGCGGCGGTAAAGGCGCTGTCGCTCCCCGGCGCGAGCCTGTCTCGCGCTCCACCATGTCCCTGCGGGCGTCCTCTTACCCCTCGTCGTAATCCTTTCTCTTGCCCGTGTACCTGTCCTCCCGGAGACGTCCTGTGAGGTCCCATTATAGACACCGCCTGACCCGGGATGGGTCTCGCGGGTTTGTTGGCGTAGAATAGACGTTCCTGCAAAGCCACAGGCGGAGGAGCTTGTTTCATGCCTGAAGTAACTATCATAGGAGCTGGGCTCGCTGGCAGCGAGGCGGCATGGCAGGCCGCCGAGCTCGGCTGCTCCGTCGAGCTGTGGGAGATGCGCCCCGTAAAGGAGACCCCGGCACATCGCACGGAGCACTTCGCCGAGCTGGTGTGCTCGAACTCGCTCGGTAATAGATCGCTGGAGACGGCTTCCGGGTTGCTCAAGGAAGAGTTGCGGCGTCTGGGGTCGGTGATCCTGCGCTGCGCCGACACCAACTCCGTCCCCGCAGGCGGCGCCCTCGGGGTGGCCAGGGAGGACTTCCCCCGCGCCGTTACGGAGACCGTGTATTCTCATCCCAACATCGAAGTAATCCGTAGAGAGGTCTCTGACATCCCCGAGGGTCCGACGGTGGTGGCGACGGGACCACTTACCTCGGACGCGCTGGCCGAGAAGATAGAGGCCCTTTCGGGCGAGAGGCTCTACTTCTACGACGCCGCCTCTCCCATTATCCACCGCGAGTCCCTGGACGAGGCAAAGATCTACCGCGCCTCCCGCTATGACAAGGGCGAGGCAGCCTACCTGAACTGCCCGATGTCGGAGGACGATTACTACTCCTTCGTAGAGGACCTGGCTACCGCAGAACTCTCCCCCATAAAAGACTTCGAGGAGGACCTGTACTTCGAGGGCTGCCTCCCCGTCGAGACCATCGCCCGCCGCGGCAGGGAGACTCTGCGATTCGGCCCGATGAAGCCCGTCGGCCTCCCGGACCCGAGCACTGGCAAGATCCCCTACGCCGTGGTGCAACTTCGCCAGGACGACGCAGAAGGCCACCTCTACAACATCGTCGGCTTCCAGACACGCCTGAAGTGGGGCGAACAGAGGCGCGTCTTCAGGCAGATACCAGGACTCGAAAACGCCGACTTCGCCCGCATGGGCGTCATGCACCGCAATACATACCTTCCCTCGAACTACATGCTGGAGGCCACCATGCGGATAAGAGAGGACCTCAGCGATAAGCCTCTCTTCTTCGCGGGCCAGCTGACGGGCGTGGAAGGCTACGT
>DASSJP010000435.1:0-3083 GCA_035691165.1 Rubrobacter sp. | reverse complement strand
CCGACATACAACGCGAGCGCGCGGACGCGCGGCGACGCAAACTCGAACGGCGCCGGGCTGTGGCCCGCAAGAAGGCCCAAAACAGACGTTACCTCAAACTAGAACGCGTCAATTGCGGCAAAAAAGGGTGCAAGAAGTGCGCCGGCGGAGAGCTCCACGGCCCTTACTGGTATCTTTACCGGCCGAAGGAGAACGCTCCCGGCCGTACAAGCGAGTACGTCGGCAAAGTGCTGCCACAGAAACTCGCCGAAGAGTTCGGCGTCCCCCAAGACGATCGGTCGGCGAGCTAGCCTACCCGTTTCTTGTGTATGAATACGCGCCCTTCGCGGTCTGTTTCTACATAAGACAGACCCATGAGCTTCGATGAGTACGGAAGATGGACTTTCCCTCGTTATCCGCCGAGCGTTCTCCGCCACCGAGGGTCTCTGTGTACCCTCCTCAGTCTCCACCGCTCCGGACCTGGTACTGCGCTATCCAACGACGAGGTTGACGAGTCGACCAGGCACGTAGACGCTCTTGCGGAGTTCCTTGCCTTCGAGGTGGGGACGGACTCTGGCGCTGGAGAGCGCGAGTTCTCTGGCAGTCTCTTCGGAGATATCGGCGGGGGCGTCGATGCGGTCGCGCAGCTTACCGTTCACCTGGACTATGAGAGTGATCTCCTCGGCCTGCGTGAGGGCTTCCTCGTAGCCGGGCCACGCCTGCTCGTGGACCGAGTACTCCTCCCCCATCGCTGCCCACATCTCCTCGGCGTGGTGGGGCGCGAACGGGGAGAGGACCGTGACGAAGGTACGCAGGGCTTCCTGCCACTCCTCGTCATCGACGCGGCCCCTGACCGCGAGCAGGTAGTTAGTATGCTCCATGAGGGCGGCGATAGAAGTATTGAAGCGTAAAGCTTCGAGGTCGTCCGTGATCTTCTTGACGAGCCGGTTCGTCCTGCGGGTGAGCTCCGATGGGTCGGCTTCGCCGCCTGAAGAGTCGCTCCCGG
Source organism: Rubrobacter sp. (assembly GCA_035691165.1). Lineage (GTDB taxonomy): Bacteria > Actinomycetota > Rubrobacteria > Rubrobacterales > Rubrobacteraceae > Rubrobacter_D. The sequence goes on along the minus strand of DASSJP010000435.1, from coordinate 2,098 downwards.
TCGCGAGCGAGACGGCTCGCCTGAGCCAGCGCGAGACGCCCTCAATGCCCTTTCCGTCCCACGGACCGCCTTCGTTCCACGGACCGATAAACATCAGGAAGTCCCGGAGCGCGTCGGAGCCGAATCGGTCAACGTACTCCTGCGGGTTGACCACGTTGCCACGGCTCTTGCTCATCTTCTGTCCGTCGGGCCCGAGTATGGTCCCCTGGTTGCGCAGGCGGATCATCGGCTCGTCGAAGTCCACGAGCCCCAGGTCCCTCATCACCTTCGTCCAGAAACGCGCGTAGAGCAGGTGCCCTGTTGCGTGCTCTATCCCTCCGGTGTACAGGTCCACCGGAAGCCACTTCCTGCCCCGCTCGGTATCGAATGGGCCTTCATCATAGTGTGGTGAGAGGTAGCGGTACCAATACCACGAGTTATCTACGAATCCGTCCATCGTATCCGTTTCGCGCTCGGCCGGGCTACCGCATTTCGGACATGCGACCTTCCGGAAGCCCTCGTCCAGCTTGAGCGGGGACTCGCCTGTCGGGGTAAATTTCGCGTCCTCCGGCAAGAGGACCGGGAGATCCTCCTGCGGCACCGGCACAGTGCCGCAGGAGTCGCAGTAGATTATCGGGATAGGGGTTCCCCAGTACCGCTGGCGCGAGATGAGCCAGTCCCTGAGGCGGTACGTCACCGCGGCGCTTCCTGCGCTTCTCACTTCGAGCCAGGCCGTGACCTTCTCCCTGCCCTCCTCGCTCGGGGTACCGTCGAAGGGGCCGGAGTTGACCATTGTGCCCTCGCCGGCGTATGGCACTTCGAGTTCTTCGCCGTCCCAATCCGGTGGCGCTATCACGGTCCTGATCTCGACACCGTGCCTCTTCGCGAACTCGAAGTCTCGATCGTCGTGGCCGGGGACGGCCATGATCGCACCTGTACCGTAGCCCATCAGCACGTAGTCAGCGATGTAGATGGGGATCTTTTCTCCGTTCGCCGGGTTTATGGCGTAGGCTCCGGTGTACACGCCCGTCTTCTCCCTCGTCACGTCAGTGCGGTCGATCTCGCTCATTCTGCCGGCTCTCTCGACGTAGGTACGCACGCCTTCGGCCTGGTCGGGGGTAGTAATCTCTTCGACGGCAGGGTGTTCCGGGCTCATCACGAAGAACGTCGCACCGAAGAGCGTGTCGGGGCGGGTCGTGAACACCTCCAGGGGGGAGTAGCCCTCGATCTCAAACCTTATTCGGGTCCCCTCGGAGCGCCCGATCCAGTTCCGCTGCAGCGTCTGGACCCGCTCTGGCCAGTCTATCTTCGAGAAGTCAAGGAGCTCCTCGGCGTAGTCGGTGATCTTGAAGAGCCACTGCGCAAGGTTCTTCTTGATGACCGGAGTACCGCACCGCTCGCAGCGCCTGTCGGGTCCTATGACCTGCTCCCGGGCCAGCGTCGTGTTGTCTTTGGGGCACCAGTCGACCGGGGCCTCCTCGCGGTACGCGAGTCCCTTCTCGAAGAACTTGAGGAAGAACCACTGGTTCCAGCGGTAGTACTCTGGGTCGCAGGTCACTACTTCGGAGTCGAAGTCGAACATCGCGCCCATCTGCCTGAGCTGGCCGCGCATCCGCTCGATGTTGGAGTATGTCCACTCACGTGGGTGTATGCCCCTCTGGATCGCCGCGTTCTCGGCAGGGAGCCCGAAAGCGTCGAAGCCTATCGGGAAGAACACCCTGTAGCCGTTCATCCGCATGAAGCGCGCTCTGGTATCCGAGGGCGTCATCGGGTACCAGTGCCCTACGTGCAGGTCCCCGCTCGGATAAGGGAGCATGGTGAGCGCGTAATGCTTCGGCTTGTTCTCGTCCTCGTCGGTCTTGTACAGGCCGCTCTCGGCCCACCGCGCCTGCCAGCGGCGCTCGAGGTCCGTGGGATCGTAAGTCTTCTTCTGTTTCGTCTCGCTCACGAGAGACTCCTTCTGTTACGGGCTTGGGGTGGTTCTAGATCAGGGGAAATTCGCGCAGGGCTTTATAGTCGGGTGTCCGACTTCTGAACCTTGTGATCCCTTGCGTGCATATTCCTAATATATCATCGGCAGCACCGTTTATGAAAGGAGAAAGCCGCCCGGAATGACTCC